>JABURN010000036.1 GCA_014762585.1 Methylophaga sp. | reverse complement strand
ATTGCAGTCAGGCTATCCTGCAGCGGCGCGATGAGCGCGTTCATTTCTTCAACATCAATCCGGGTCTCGATACCCAGTGCGCCCTGGCCAATCGCGGGGAGACTCTGTTCCGGCGTCATCGCATTGCGGATGCGGTCATGGAAACCGAGGCGCTGCAGGCCGGCCATCGCCAGAATAATCGCATCAAACTGGCCTTCATCGAGTTTACGCAGGCGGGTATTGACGTTACCGCGCAGCGGCAGAACGTCGAGATCAGGACGACGGGTCCGTGCCTGACATTCGCGGCGCAGGCTGGAGGTGCCCAGTCTGGCACCTTGCGGCAGTTCATCAATGCTGTCGTAGTGGTTGGAAACAAAAGCGTCGTGCGGCTCCTCGCGCTGGCAGATCACCGGCAGATGCAAACCATCGGGAAACTCGACCGGGACGTCCTTCATCGAATGCACGGCGATATCAGCGCGCCCCTCGAGCATCCCCTGTTCCAGCTCCTTGACGAAAAGCCCCTTGCCGCCCACCTTGGCGAGTGGTGTATCAAGCAGCACGTCGCCACGGGTTTTCATCGCCACCAACTCCACCTCGATATGATCATGCAATGCCAGCAGACGGCTTTTAACGTGTTCTGCCTGCCACATGGCGAGCGGACTGTTGCGGGTTGCAATTCTTACTGTTCTTTTAGTCATCTATCTCGTCTTTCAAGCTTTTATATATAAAATCACCGCTGATTCTAGCACTTTGACACCATCCCGCCCGAATAAGCACGTTATAATGTCGCCCTGTTTCCCAAACGCGATCAAGATTTATCATGAGCACAGCCAACAAGAAACTTTCCTCTGCACGACTGACCCAGCCTACCGACAAATTTGTCGAGGAATTCACTGCCTCGGTCAGTTTTGACCAGCGCATGTTCCGTCAGGACATCCGTGGCTCCATCGCTCATGCCACCATGCTCACTGAAGTAGGCGTGCTGACCGCAGAAGAACGGGATCAGATTATTGATGGCCTGCAGCAGATTGAACAGGAAATCGAAGACGGCAAGTTCGAATGGTCGATCGCGCAGGAAGACGTGCACATGAACATCGAAGCGCGCCTGATTGCCCTGATTGGCGAAGTCGGCAAGAAACTGCATACCGGCCGTTCACGCAATGATCAGGTCGCCACCGATGTTCGCCTCTATCTGCGCGATATGATTGAACCGATTCGCAGTGAGCTCAACCGTCTGCAGGAAGCCTTGCTGGATGTTGCCGAGCGTGAGGCCGAAACCATCATGCCCGGCTTTACCCATCTGCAGACCGCACAGCCCGTGACTTTCGGCCACCATATGCTGGCCTGGTATGAAATGCTGGTGCGTGACGCCGAGCGTCTGGATGACTGCGAAAAACGCGTCAACAGCATGCCACTGGGTGCAGCGGCGCTGGCCGGTACCACTTTCCCGATTGATCGTGAGATGACCGCCAGCCTGCTGGGTTTTGACCGTATCTGCCAGAATTCGCTGGATGCGGTCAGCGACAGGGACTTTGCCATCGAATTCAACAGCTTTGCCTCGATTCTGATGATGCACCTGTCACGTTTCTCGGAAGAGCTGATTATCTGGTCATCGGCCCAGTTTGATTATGTTGATCTGGGCGATGCTTTCTGTACCGGTTCCTCTATTATGCCGCAGAAGAAGAACCCGGATGTGCCTGAACTGATTCGCGGTAAGACCAGCCGTGTTTACGGCAATATGTTCAATCTGCTGACCCTGATGAAAAACCAGCCACTGGCCTATAACAAGGATAATCAGGAAGACAAGGAGCCGCTGTTCGATACCATCGATACACTGCTGGGCTCGTTGCGGGTCTATGCCGATATGATGGGAGCGATCAGCGTCAAGGCTGACAATATGCGTGAATCTGCTCTGCGTGGTTATGCCACCGCCACCGATCTCGCCGACTACCTGGTACGCAAGGGCACCCCGTTCCGTGATGCTCATGAAGTGGTAGGTCTGTCAGTGGCTTATGGCCTCAAGCATAAAAAAGATTTGTCGGCGATGAGCCTGGAAGAATTACAGCAGTTCTCCGACCGCATTGAAGCCGATGTGTTTGATGTGCTGACTCTGGAAGGTTCGGTGGCAGCCCGCAATCATCTGGGTGGTACCGCACCAGCACAGGTTCGGGCGGCAATAAAAAGAGCCCGCTCCAGCCGGTCTTAATCTACTGATAACAGTACCCCAATCCCAGCCGGACAGGTCTTGCCCTATCCGGCTTTTTTGCATCTTACTGAATAAATTTACCTCGGCGGCAACCGGAGATTTTCTGTGACTCCGATTCGGGGACATCGATCACATTTCACACAGGCCAAGCTTGTCATACTCTGCCCTCCCCGATCCTTAAGGAGGTAAGCTATGAAATCATATTCTTCGATTCCGGTTCTGCTGGCTCTGTCGCTGTCCAGCCCGGCGTTTGCTGACGATACCTCGACACGGGCAGCCGCCAATGCTGAAGTCGAGGCCGAAACTGAAAGCGGCTTTATCGGGAAAACATGGAATAACATTAAAGAAACGCTGGGTGTTGATGACAACAGCGAGGCCGAACAGAGCACACAGCCTGAAAACGACAATGCTTATTCAACAGGCAATAAGGAACAGGCTGAAGTCAGGGAAGAAGCCGAAGAGCGCATGAAACAAAGCCAGGAAGTGCAGAAGCAATACCAGGACAAAGCCCGTCAGGCGATAAAGGATGGCGAAGAAACTGTGGGCGAAACGCTGAAACAAGGACAGGAAACAGAGATTGAAGCCGGCGCTGAAGCAGAAGCGGGGGTCAGCGCAGACTGACTCAATTGCTTATGCTGGCCCGGTCTGTTGCTGGCCGCGCCGGAATGCGAAAAGACAGCACTCGCCACTCTCTCCTCACTGGATGATTTTTCTCTGACCATGGAAGACATAGTCGCCTTAATCGATTGAAATCTCATTTGATAATGATTATTATTACTATTTTAGAGAATAATCAGGGTGAATGCATGATTGCGGTGATTTACGGCTCCACCACCGGCAACACTTCAGATGCTGCCGTTAAAATTCAGGACATTCTGGGTGAGGAAGTCGAGTTGTTCGATGTGAAAGATGTCGGTCTCGATGCGCTGGACTATTTCGACAATATTATCTTTGCCATTCCCACCTGGGATTACGGTGAAGTGCAGTCCGACTGGCAGGATGTCTGGGATGATATCGACGAGATCGATTTCAGCGACAAGACCGTGGCTTTCCTGGGAATGGGCGATCAGTTTGCTTATGCCGAATGGTTTCAGGATGCGATGGGCATGCTCCACGACAAGGTAAAAGCACGTGGTGCCACTATTATCGGCCACTGGCCGGTAGCCGGTTACGAGTTCGACGAGTCCAAGGCTCTGACTGACGATAAACAGCACTTTGTCGGCCTGGCTTTGGATGAAGACTGCCAGCCCGGGATGACCGAACAGCGGCTGAATGACTGGTGCGACATCATCAAAGCCGGTTTCCTGACAACGGCCTGATACTGTCAGAACAAAAAAGGGGCTGATGGAAAATTTCATCAGCCCCTTTTTTATCGTTTGCTGAAACTCAGGCTTTCGCTGCAAATAGCGGCAGACAGATAATTTTCAGTAGCGCCGGGCGGTGGCTCAACATCATCGCTACACTAAAAGCCGCAACAGCCAGCAACATCACCCAGACCAATACCGCCATTGAGGGATGATCGGCGTTGAGACAGAACACGGCCGACAACAATAAGAAAACCCAAGCGCTCAACTTCAGGCGACGACGGTTCGGTAGCGTCCCTGATTCCGGAAACACCTGTTGCCAGTGGCTTTCATAAGCCAGCGCCAGCCAGCTCATGCTCAATAACGCTGCCGTCACAGCCGCGATCAACCAGATTGTCTCAGTCATAGGCATTCACCTGTTTATTGCGGCTCAGCGCATTGTCTGCTTTTTGTTCACTGACCGGTGCCCGCAGTCTGGCTGCAGCAAAAAAGGCGATCAATGCGGTCGCGATCAGACTCAGATCGACACCGGCTACGGCCCAGTAAGTATCAGTAAACACGGTTTTGATCAGATGATCTCCGGTAGTTATCCAGTTAAGCCCTACAGCACTGAGGCTCAATAAGCCCAAGAGCAAAGACTGTTCACGCCATGCTGGATTATGCCGTGCCTTGGCGACCGGTGAACTGCGCCAGGCGGCGTGCAAAAATGCCAAAGCCCAGACTGACCAGAAAGCGATCTGTTCCCACTGCCCTTTACCGGGCAGATCAGCAGGTAACAGCCGGTTTGCCACCAGCATGCCTACCGCTGCCAGCACCATGCCGGTGACCGTAGTGACGGCTAAAGCATCGACGATACGGCTGCCCTGACTGCCCGTTTTGGCATGCCTCGCTTTACGTTTTTCAACAAACAGCACAAAGCCGGTGGCGATACAGACCGCCCCCAGCAAACCACCGAAGACATAAAGCCAGCGCAGCATCCAGTGCTCAAAATGCTGCAGATGCAGACCGGTCAGAAACTCGTCGATGGATGACACGGCACTGCGTGGTGGTTCTTCACGAATGACTTCACCGGTACTGGCTTTGAAGTGAATACCTTCACCGACCAGGGCCACGCGGTCACTACCGGCGCGATAAATACTCACATATCCGTTTTCGTCACCCAGATGGTTCATGCTCAAAAAGCCGACTTCTCCGGCCATATCACGCTGGGCCCAACGACGTTTGGCTTCAGCAACCATCGCATCCACAGAAGCCAGTGGCGCCGGCACACCGGCTGGCTCATGAGGCAGGCCGGTACGGGCTGCTTCCAGTTTCTCATGATGCTCATGCAATGGCTTCAGTGTGGTATGTGTCACTGGCAGATAGATGTTGCTGGCAAAAATCACCAGCGCAGTAAAAGCAAAGAAAAAGTGAAATGGCAGCGCCACCACCCCGGTCATATTGTGTAAATCGAGGCTGCTGCGGAACAGGTTCTTCCAGGGACGAAAGGTAAAGAACTCCCGGAAAATTTTGCGGTGAATGATGACGCCACTGACCAGCCCTGCCAGCATTACCAGTGCTGCCAGACCCACAATCCAGTAGCCCAGCATCATCCAGTTGAAATTCAGACTAAAGTGCATCGGGTAAAACCAGTCGCTGCCGATCTTGAGTGCATCATCGTTGAGCAGCTCACCTGTAGCAGGATTAACGGTGGCACGGCCATGCACATGCTGATGATCATCAGTCGGGTCGATGGGCTCATTGGGGATGGCAAACTCGCCCCCGATCAACAGCACCGGATCACGATGCGTGGTGTAGGCAAACAGCGACTCCAGTTCCAGGGTTTCCGGGTCCGGTAATGAACCGACCACGCGTCGCTCGGTGGCGGCCATATCCACCGGATCAGGTCGAAGCTGCTCGTAAACCGGTTTGAGCACCTCATCAAAGGACGGCATGGGTTGCGGTTCAAAGCGGGTGTCCGGAATCGCCCAGCGATCGATTTCGCGGTCAAATACCGACAGCGCGCCGAAGAAAAAGCAAATCATCAGCACGAAGCCCAGCACCAGTCCCATCCAGGTGTGGACCCAGCCCATCGACATGCGTAAAGAATTAAACATCAGCGCGCTCCTAACTCAACAGGCTGTTTTGCAAGACAGTACCAATCAACATCATGATTGCGGCGCCACCAGCGAGCACCAGCCAGACACGAATCATGCTTTTGGCGGCAAATGCCCACAGAAACAGCCCCAGAAAAACCAGAAAAGCAATCAATGACAGCCCGGTTTCGGCTTCATGGAAATCGATGCCCAGAGCAACCAGGCTGGTGATGCCCAGCACACTAAAGCCCCAGGTAAAGGCATAACCGCCCAGTATGGCCGCGATAATGCGGTTAGTCGTCTGCAAAGCAGCTTGCGAATTCATTCAGTCACCATGGTCAAGGTCTGGTCGGGGGGTCTGTGTCCAGCACGGATTAGCGCTGTTTATACCTGCTTATAAATCAGCTACCGGAAAAGCTTTCCTCCCAAGTACGCCATGCCAGACACAGGTCACGGCGTTCGCTGAGGGATTGCATTAAATTGTTAACAGAATACCTCATTAATAATGCGATACATTATCGTTTACGCTTCGTTTTGGCAATATCCGCTTAGCGGAAAATGCCAAATACTCTCCGTCACAGGGGGCACTTCGGGCAAATTTCCTGATCAATCGCAGGTGGCTATACAGCCTTGAGGTTGCGTGTTAGGTTTTGCAGCAAATCAATCAAAAGGCAGAGATATGAGCAGACTTTACGGCGAACAGCATCGCGCAAGGCAGGACCAGTTCGACAGCAGAAAGATGGCCGATCGGGTCGAAGAACTCGCCGTGGTGACCGAAATATCCGAGGATGCCGCGGCCTTCATTGAGCAGCGCGATATGTTCTTTTTGTCTACCGTCGATCATCAGGGTCGTCCGACGGTCTCATACAAAGGCGGTGAAGCCGGCGCTTTCGTTCGTGTGGTTGATGAGCATACGCTGGCATTTCCGAGCTTTGACGGTAATGGCATGTACTATTCGATGGGCAATATTGATGGCCATGCCGAAGTGGGTATGCTGTTTATTGATTTCGAAAAACCGCATCGCATCCGGGTTCAGGGCAAAGCCCGCGTATCAGCCGATGACCCATTGCTCTCCTATTGGAAAGAAGCCGAACTGGTGGTCCGTGTCACCGTGAGCGAACTGTGGCAGAACTGTCCGCGATATATCCATCGCTATCAGAAAGTGAAGGACTCACACTACGTGCCCAAAGCAGACTGTGAAACACCGGTTGCTGCCTGGAAGCGGGTGGATGAAGTAAATGATGTATTGAGTGACAAGGACCGTAAGCGGGTTGAAGAATCCGGTGGCACCATGCCCATTGAGGAATGGATGAGCTATGTGCAGTCAGGCGATGAAAAGGCCTGACTCATTCACCGACCACCTTTAGCTTGGTGGCAATGAAGTCCTTGTGTGAGACATGCAGCAAACTGGCCAGCTTGCGGATGACATGCTGCTCAATCGCGTCGATATCCTCATCGGCATTAGCGAGTTGCCACAATGACTCGACCAGTTCAATTTTCTCATCGTGATCAAACTCGCGGTTGATAGCGGAAGTGAACCGATAAAAATCGGTGGACTGCTGCAAAGCCGCTTCAGCCTGTTCAATCAGTGCTTCCGCCTTGTCAACAGATAAATTAAAACGCTCACTGACAAGCTGTCTGAGCATCGCGATTTCAGCATCATGCCGCTCATCATCCACCGCAATAATTTCGATCATCAGCGCCACGGCCGCCAACAGCTTGGTGTGACCCTGATCAGACATCAGTGCCTCACTGTCATCACCAAAGGTATTGCCCAGCATCTGTTTTAATTTTTCAATCATAATCACTCCTACTCATCAGCGACCATCTGAAACTCACTAAAGTTCTGGTCATACCTCAGCAGCCACGTTCCAGCAGCTTAAGATACTAGTTGGCCCGGAGGACAAGCAATCCGGGCCAACTGTGGTCTACAGATATCAAAGATGTTCAAGCCGTGCGCTATTAGTACAACGGGTCGCTTATCAGAAGTCGTAACGCAGGCTGGCAGTCACATTACGCGGTGCACCATAGGCCAGCTGGCTGTAGAAACCAATCTGACTGTAATATTCCTCATCAAAGACATTATTGATATTGAGCTGGGCCTGTAGTTCAGAAGAAAGCCGGTATCTGGCCATCAGGTTCACTATGGCAAAACTGTCCTGTTTCAGCTTTTCAGGATTGCCCTGGGGATTATTGGCAATCGTATAGTTGCTGCTTTCCCAGTTCAGGCCGCCCCCCAAGGTCAAATCATCCATGCGGTAAGTAGTATAAAGCGTGGCTGTACGACGAGGATGCTCAGTATTTACAGCCTCGCCATTGGCATCTTCAGCCCGGAACTGAGACCATCCTAACAGCACATTCCAGTTATCCGTCAGCGCCCCGTTAACTTCAAATTCAAAACCTTTACTCGTCGCCCCTTCAGCAGGCTCGTAGGCCTGGTTAGTTGAACCGGGTACCAGGTTGTTTGGATCTACTTGTCCGAGATTATCCTGCTCGATGCGAAATACCGACAAGCTGGTGTTCAGACGACCATCCAGATAAGCCGCTTTGATCCCTGTTTCGTAATTTTTTCCATCAATCGGCTCCAGAAAATCACCATTCTTATCCTGCAGATTCTGGGGTTGGAATATCTCGGTATAACTCGCATAGGCAGAGTAGGTATCGTTCAAGTCGTATATCAGACCGGCATAGGGCGTGACTTCGTCGTCATGTTCAAACTTATACAGACTGCCATCCCAGTTCATGCCTTCAACCTCCCAGTCTGTCACGCGACTGCCCAGAATCAATTTGAGCGGTTCGGCGAGCGTCAAGCGTGTGACGGCATAGAGACCTGTCTGCTTGGTATCACGGGTCACGTAGGTACGTTTTGGTCCCCAGTTTGGCTCAGGATAGCTGCCATCCCATTCAAAAAAATTGCCTACCGCAGCGTTATTCAATGCATCGCGACGTTTAGCAATAAAATCCTGCTCGCTGTGCATCAGCCCCAGTGTGACTTCATGCTGTTGGCCGAATAGCGAGAACGGGATATTACCGTAAATATCGATGTTGTCCTGTTCCCGCTCATTGTCATACCAGGACGGGCTTGAATTCATTCCCAACCCGGTATTCGGATCAGGTGAGCCACTGAGATAAAGCAGGCGTAAATCACCCTCATTGACGCTCTTACTGTAAGCCGCATAAATCATCGCACCGGAATCAAATTGATGCTCAATATTGGCATAGTAATTGGTCACTTCAGAGCCCCATCGGGTCCAATCGGCTGCTGTGGTTTTGGAACGGTTCC
Organism: Methylophaga sp.; assembly: GCA_014762585.1. GTDB lineage: Bacteria > Pseudomonadota > Gammaproteobacteria > Nitrosococcales > Methylophagaceae > Methylophaga. Next base: position 20,853 of record JABURN010000036.1, on the reverse strand, counting down.
AGTCGGTTCTTGAGCCATCGCTGAACCAGGCCGGCAAGCCGCCCCAGGTAGATGATGTCGGGTTATGATCCTGATGACTAACCCCTACATTCAACAGGGTGCGGTCAGTTAGATCCGCTGCCAGTGTGCCAAGAAAAACACGACGCTCATCACCCAGCAAGTCCACATAGGAATCTGCTTCGCGGTAGCTGCCAACTAATCTGCCACGAACGGTGCCAGCGTCATTTAATGGGGTGGAAACATCCACGGTGCCCTGATAGGCATCCCACGATCCAGCCGATACTGTTGCATGTCCAACAAACTCATGGCTGTCTGCACGCTTTCTGACCAGGTTAATAGCAGCGGAAGGATCGCCTGCCCCTGTAATCAGCCCGGTAGCGCCGCGCACGATTTCAACGCGGTCATACAGGACTGTATCGGTCATGGTTTCGCCCGCAGAATAACCACTTTCCCAGGTAGTCGGCACACCATCAATCTGTAAATTGTTAATATCGAAGCCCCGGGCAGAGTAGTTAAAACGGGAACTGTCATTTTCCTTGGCTGTAATCCCCGGCGCGAGTTTCACCACATCGGTAATCGTTTCCAGCTCAAAGTCGTCGATGATCTGCCGGGTAATCACCGACACCGACTGTGGCGTTTCTCTTGCCGACAAGCCTAAACGTGTTGCCGTTTTCATCTGGTTTACCCGATATTCCCCAGTGTGCTCTGAGGCTCCATACCACTCTCCGGAAACGCCGATTTTGGGGAGAGATACTGCTGCTTTGGTTTCTTCTGGTGTTGCAGTGTCAGCCAGCGCGGGCTGAAGGGAGAAAAGCCCTAGAGAGGTGGCAATAACTGTTTTAGTGAAAGACATTGATTAGCTCCATCTGCGTGAATGGAGATGGATACTATCAAAATTAACTATTAATGCAAATGATATAGATTATTATTTACAATATAATCACTTCAATTCATGCCTGCGTCTGACACAATAACGGCCGCCTGATAGCGCGGTTTACCGTAGCCCAGCATGCGGTTGAATTCCTTATGTGTAACCGGGATATAGCCGCTGTCAGTGAGGCTTTTGTTATCGTCCAAATCTACATCCGGGTCGTGAAAATAAACAAAAGTATCTGATACCGACACCACCAGCACCCAATGCGGGGATTTACTCTCGTTAAGCCGGTAGGAGCTGATCAAAACCAGCGCCAGGGCACCCTGATCCAGATAATGTTTGAGCAGTGCAGTATCGACGGTACTTTGTTGCTGCTGGATTTCAGAACTGCTGATTTGCTCGATGAAGTCCTGATGCACGCATTCAATCACCGCCTTTTTGTCTTCACTTCGCACGCCACCCACAAAGGGAATCAAGTCAGAATTCGTGACCAGGGTGGTATTGAGCCCGCGACGGTAGGCGGCTAACGCCAGGCCCTGCGGACTGCAGCCACCATGACCGGAAGTCATAAAGATGGTGGTGGCTTCTCGCCAGAGCTGGAATTCCAGACGCCGGTCCAGTACAAGAGGCGCATCATAGGTTTTCATCGCCATCATCAGGCAGGCCGGACCACAGGTGAAGTCGGTGGTCTGGGAGTAATGCGCGACCTCAGGGTGGGTAATTTCAGGCTGGTGGTGCAGCACCTTCATCATTCTGAGGGCGTCAGCATGATCCTCATAGAAATCGGTGACGATATCGAAAGGCTGATAATCCAGCTTTTCATAGAGACGGATAGCGCCATGGTTGTCAGGACGGACTTCCAGCCTCAGGAAGCTACGGCCATCATCCAGTGCCTGGGTTTCGGCTTCCTGCATCAGCCTGGCGGCGATACCGGCCTTGCGATAACGGGCATCCACCGCCAGCGAATAGACCCGGCCCAGGGAGGTGCCCTTTGAATAAAGCAGCAATACATAGCCGACCAGTTGCTGGTCAACAAGCGCCACCAGCAACAGACTGTGGCCTTTTTCGATCATCCAGCGAAAGCTGCGGCGGGAAATCCTGTCTGTGTCGAAACAGGCATTTTCCAGCTTATTCAGCGCATCGACATCATCCAGTGTCGCTTCGCGAATATCGATCTCAGCGTCCGTTGTTGTGGTTTGCATTCTCAGTTAATCCGTCCAGTGCCATCTCTATCACCTGACGGCCACGGAACAGCACCAGTTCCTGCCATTGTGCTTCATCCGGGCAGAAAAAGTCCTGCATCGCATGTTTAACATCCAGAGTTTTGTCATCCGACCAGTCCATTTTGCCGGACTGCTGCAGCTTCTGATCGTCGGACAGGACCTTGAGCATCTGCTGATTGCCGAAACTACCGAATTCCAGTGTCAGATAGCAGACATGTTCACCCTGACTGTGCCAGAAATAGTCATGCAGCCCCAGCTTGGTACCGGAACTGGAGTTGCCCAGCGACGGCTCCGTGACCGTGGCACCGAACAGTTCCACAGCATAATCATGGGCTTTGCTGTCCACTGGATGATCACAAATCAGCTCACCGTAACCATAGGGACCGAGGCCACTGTGAATATCAATCACCATGACTTGTTTACGGTTAGCCGGCTTGATTTGCGCTACCAGCTGCTCCACAACCTGACGTGACCAACTGGGCTCTTTTCCGCCGTAATAGGGCATGTCCGGTTTTTCGTACTGCCCCTCTGACAGCAAGTCGAATTGCTGGCGGTTTTGCGCAATCGTCGCTATGTCAGTTTTGCCCTGCTGTAATTCAGCCCAGATTTCGGTGGCTTTGGAAACTGGCAGCTTACTATTGAAGTCAACAAAGTTGCGATTGACATCAATGCCCTGCTCGTCATTTCGACTCGCCCAGGCAAATCCCCAGGGATTCAGCGCATGCACCAGCACCACACAGACATCGGAAGGCAGACGACGGTGACGGGACACGAAGTCGGACTGAATCGCCGAGCCCACGCCACCCTCAACACCGTGGATGCCTGATACCAGCACCAGGACTTTGTCGGCTTTGAGATTCCCGGCCCAGGCGATGTCACAGAACAGTTTTTCGTTTTTGGGCCCCTTCAGCGGGTGCGGCAGATTGGTCAGCTTTTCCACGATCGAACTGGTTTCGACATGGCTGATAAACTTGTCGCGAGCCCCCGCGTAACGTTGGGAAAAAACACTCAAAACGGCATCTGCATACATGGCAACGGGCCTCCTGTGCAAAAATTTTTCGCGAAGAATATGTGAGTTTGCTCATTTTGACCAGCAAATAAAATCCTTCGCAAAAATTTTTAACACATGCAGATTAAATTGACTTTATCATTCGTTTTTAAACACCACGCTGGCGCAGGAGGAAGCAACAGCACACTATGACTAAGCATCTGATAATAGTCGAAAATATTGATGACTGGAGTCCCTATTTCCCCAGTGAGCAGGTCATTGCGGTCGATGATTACCTGCAATCTCCCCCGCCGCGCAGCGACAGTCGTGCGCAGATTCTCAACCTTTGCCGCAGCCTCGACTACCTGAGTCGCGGCTATTATTGCTCTATGGTGGCCGAAGCCCGCGGCCATCGGGTCCTGCCCGGACTGCGCACCATCAACGATTTATCGCGCAAAAGTCTTTACGCTTATGACCTGTCCGATCTGTCGGCACAACTGGACAAACAACTGGCCACCACTGACCAGACTGAACGCTTTGTCCTGAAAATTTACTTCGGCCAGACGCCGGTGACTTCACTGCAGAAACTGGCGCGGCAGATTTTCGAACAATTCCCCTGCCCGATTCTGGATGTTGAGTTCAGCTTTAACGGCCACTGGACCATTACCCGCATCAAGGCCAGTGCCATCAACAAACTGAGCGAGCAGGAACAGGATTTCTTTGCCGAAGCGCTGGATAACTTCAGTCATCGCCTGTGGCGCAAGCCATCCAAACGTCGCCAGTACCGATACGATATGGCGATTTTGCATAATCCCAAGGAAGAAATGCCGCCCAGCAATATGGCGGCGCTGAAGAAGTTCATCAGCAGTGGTCGACGCATCGGCATTGATGTCGAGCTGATTACGCCGCGCGAATACATTCGCCTGGCTGAATATGACGCTCTGTTTATCCGTGAAACCACGGCGACGCATAACCACACCTACAAGTTTGCCCGCCGCGCTGAGAGTGAAGGTCTGGTCGTTATTGATGACCCCACCTCAATCATCCGTTGCACCAACAAGATCTATTTGAAGGAACTGCTGGCCGCGAATGATCTGCCGATGCCGGAATCGCACCTTTTGTATCGCAATGATCATGCGGGTCTGGATGCATTGTGTGAAACCGCCACCTTCCCGCTGGTGATGAAAATCCCAGACGGGGCCTTTTCCCGCGGTGTGATTAAGGTCAACAATGCCGACGATCTGCGCCGTGAAGCCCCGGCCTTCTTCCAGCAGTCAGCGATTATTCTGCTGCAGGAATATATGTACACCGATTATGACTGGCGGATTGGTGTCTTCAACAACAAACCGATTTATGCCTGCCAGTATTTTATGAGTAAAGGCCACTGGCAGATCTACAACCACAACACCAAAAAAGGCACTGACAGCGGTAAGTCTGCGGCGATACCGGTCAGTGAAGTACCGGAAAAAGTGATTCGCATCGCCACCAAGGCTGCCAAGCTGATTGGCAATGGGCTCTATGGCATTGATATTAAGCAGAGTGGCAACCGCATTGTGGTGATCGAAATCAATGACAACCCCAGCATCGACAGCGGTGTCGAAGATGAATACCTGGGTATGGCGCTGTATGACGATATCATGCGTGAGTTTTTGCGACGGCTGGAAGAGAGAAAGTCAGCCAGTCGCTGAGGGAGTTTATCTCTAATAAAAAAGGGGCCGAGGGCCCCTTTTTTATCATTTTATTTAGAAACGGTAACTTGCACCTACATGCAGGTAACGCTTTTCACCGACGAAGTAACGGTAGTCAGGGATATTAGCGTTGTAATCAGCCCGCTCGGCATACTCTGTGTTGAACAGGTTTTTGATGCGGCCATACACCGTGAAGTTTGCAGTCACATCATGTGAGGCACGCAGGTTAAAGACGTCATGCCCTTCGTATTTGAAGGTATTGGCGTCATTCAGGTAGTAATCGCTGATATGCACCCACTCCAGTTCTGTGCGGGTTTGTGGTGTCACATTCCAGCCCAGGCGTATATTGCCAATCCGGCGCGGTGCCGTAACCAGGTAGTCGCCTTTTTCGATATTGGCATTGGGTTTGTCGAAATCATACTCATGCTTGGCAAAAGCGACATTCGCCGCAATATCGAATTTGGCGTTGAATGGGTAGAACACCCCGATCTCAAGACCAGTATGCTCGGTTTTACCGTCAGGTACATTCTGATCACTGCTGTCGGTGAAGAAATAATCCCGCTTTTTCATGTGATAGGCGGCAATCTCATACTGCAGCCCTTCGCCGACTTTACGCAGACCGACTTCGATACTGTCGATGGTTTCCGAATCCGCAGTACCGGTTTGTGACGGTACCACCTGAGCACGATACAAATCGGTAGTTTGTGGAGCCCGGTTCCCTCGCGAGTAATTCACAAAAGCTGCAGTGTCGTCGGTCAGCTCTTGTACCAGCCCCAGCTTGGGACTGAAATTACTGAAGGTATCAACGTCACTATCAGGTCGCAGATAACGTGGACCGAAAGTGAGTGAGTCAGTGTTATTGGTGTAATCATAGCGGGTGTACTCGTATCTCAGACCCGCTGTCACACGGGTTTTTTCAAGTACTTGCCACTCACTATGTATGTAGGGTGCAATCACTGTCGCATCGACTTCATAATCATAATGCACGCCTTGAAGGAAACGACCGAAAGTATCGGGATTGAACTGTACCTCGGACAGCTCACCTTCGGTGTATTCAAAATCGGTACCCACGATCACTTTATGACCGCCATCCAGCTCCTTCGTGTAAGACGACAGCAGACCGACGCTGCTGTGCTTGTTTTTCTCTACCGGCTGGCCCGGCAGGAAATGCATCAGGAACTCCATTTCGGTATGACGCATGTATGGAGTCAGGGTAAAACGAGAAGTGTCACTCAGCTCGTGAATCCACTCTGTCGACAGGCGATAGGATTTGGCATCACGATAGGCTTCTGGGTTGGGGTTGGTGCGCGACAGGCTCTCATCTTCATAAGCCTTGAAGCCTACAATGTAACCGGCCGTCTCCTGATTCAAGTTGGTATAGCTGAATAAGGTCTTGAAACTGTCGACATCGCCGAAGTAGTCATGGCGCAAAGTCACTTTCTGCTGGTCATAACCGGACTCGCTGACATAACCGCCATCCGATGTACCCAGCACATTGACGCGATAACCATGATTGCCGACAGTATCACTCACAGTGGCTTTGGCGGTGTAAAGATCATGCGGTCCAATCGACAAATCAATTTCGCGCTCCAGTTCCAGTGAAGGTGCCCGCGACAACACATTAACCAGACCATGTACGGCGTTGGAGCCGTAGAAGGCACTGCCGGGGCCACGAACGATTTCAATGCCACCTGCCTGCTCATAGTTGACTTCAAACAGGCCATTTACATTGGCAAAACCGGCTGCACGAAGCGGAATACCATCTTCCAGGAACAGGAATGAACCGGCGCCGGCGCCGCCGGTCAGGACCGGGGAACGAATCGAAGTCAGATGCTCCTGACCATTACCGTGCTGAATATTAACGCCACTGACCCGGTTGGCAATCTCGGTAATGTGGTCCGGGCGCACCAGATCGATTTCCTCTTCAGAAATCTTGCCGGTATTACCGGCCTGTTCCAATAGCGGCGTTTCAGAACGGGTACCGGTGACGACCAGTTCATCCAGCGCCAGATTGTCTTCAGCCACCACAGCCTGGGCACCAGTGCCCAGAGCAAGGGCCACCATCAATGACATATTGCGTCTTTTAAACATTGCTCATCTCTCTTGTTATCGATTTTTTGTGTGGTGCATTTTCTCACACCCACTTGAGCTGGGCATCAGTAAAATTCCCGAATCTGTTGAAATCCGGCACTGAAAACCCCACTTACTGATCTAAATCAATTTCAGGTGTATAAGTCCGTTTATGGAATACAAAGACTATTACAAGATCCTTGGTGTCAGCCGTGATGCGTCTCAGGATGACATCAAAAAGGCCTATCGTCGGCTGGCCAGAAAATATCACCCCGATGTCAGCAAAGAGCCCGATGCCGAAGACAAGTTCAAAGAAGTCGGCGAAGCTTATGAAGTGCTGCGCGACGCCCAGAAACGCGCGCAATACGACCAGTTCGGCAGTAACTACCGTCATGGTCAGTCCTTTACCCCGCCGCCAGGCTGGGAGGAGAACATGGGCGGTTTCGCCGGTGGCGGCAATTTCAGCAGCTTCTTCGAAAACCTGTTTGGGGGCATGGGCGGCATGGGTGGTGCCGGTATGGGCGATAATTTCTTTGCCAAGGGTGAAGACGTTAACGCCAAGATCACCATCTCGCTGGAAGACGCCTTCAACGGCGCGACAAAAACCATCCGCCGCCCCGCCGGTGCCAGTCAGAGTGGTACCATCAACGTGAAAATTCCGGCTGGAATTGCCTCAGGCAAAAAGATACGCCTCAATGGGCAGGGTAAAGCCGGCATGGGCAGCAAACCCGGCGATCTCTATCTGGAAGTACAAATCGCCCCGCACAAACATTACCGGCTGGAAGGCAAGGATATATACCTGGATCTGCCACTAGCCCCGTGGGAAGCGGCGTTGGGCGCCAAAGTCACTGTACCGACGCTGGCCGGCAAGATCAGCCTCACCATTCCCGCTGGTGCCCGCAGTGGCCAGAAAATGCGACTCAAAGGTCGTGGCCTGCCAGGCAAGGAGCCAGGCGACGAATTCGTGGTACTGCAGATCATGACGCCACCTGCGGATAGTGACAAAGCCAAGAAACTCTACATGCAGATGGCGGAGGAACTGGCATTCAACCCGCGTGATGCACTGGAACAAGCCTGATAAGGAGGTTTAGATGAGCAAAAATCTCAAATCCCTTTTGGTGTGGTTGGCTGGCCTGACCCTGATTGCCCAGGTCGCCAGCGCCGCCCTGCCCCTTGACTGGTTTGCCAGCGAAGGAAAAATGCCGACACTGGCACCGATGCTGGATCGCTCCAAGCCAGCCGTGGTCAATATTGCGACCCGCAGTCAGGTCAGGGTGCAGGACAACCCACTGCTCAACGATCCGTTCTTTCGTCATTTTTTCAATCTGCCGGAACAACCCCGGGTCAGACCCCGCCAGAGTCTCGGCTCCGGCGTGATTATCGATGCCCGGGAAGGTCTGGTGATTACCAACAATCACGTGATTCGCGGTGCGGATGAAATAACAGTCTCGTTGAATGATGGCCGTAACTTCCAGGCTGAGATTGTCGGTACCGACCCAGCGACCGATGTGGCTTTAATCAAGATCCCGTCAGAAAATCTTTCAGCCCTGCCTCTGGCCGACTCGGAGTCACTGCGCGTGGGCGACTTTGTGGTGGCGATTGGTAATCCCTTTGGTCTGGGTCAGACAGTCACATCCGGGATTGTCAGTGCTCTGGGCCGCAGTGGCCTCGGCATTGAAGGCTATGAAAACTTTATTCAGACCGATGCGTCGATTAACCCCGGTAATTCCGGTGGTGCCCTGGTCAATTTGCGAGGTGAACTGGTCGGTATCAACACCGCGATTTTCTCGCCCGGGCAAAATCCGGGCAATGTCGGTATCGGCTTTGCCATCCCCAGTAATCTGGTGAAACAAATCAGTGATCAATTACTGGAATTTGGTGAAGTTCGCCGGGCCTACCTTGGCGTACAGATGCAGGACATCACACCGGAACTGGCTAACGCTTTTGATATTGACCAACAGGAAGGCGCTGTTGTGACCCATGTCGTGCCTAACTCGGCCGCTGATGAAGCTGGATTGCGGGTCGGCGATATCATCACCGCCGTTGACGGTGCCCGTCTGGCCAATGCCGACAGTCTGCGTAACACCATTGGTCTGATGGTAGTCGGGCAGGAAGTGGAGCTATCAATCATTCGTGACGGGGACAAGAAAAAGCTGACTGCCGAGGTCAAGCAAACCCGGCAAACTGAAGCCAATGGCACGGTGCACCCAAAATTGTCGGGTGCCACCTTCGGTGATATTGAAGAGGGATCGCCATACTACGGCCGTGTTGAGGGCGTAGTGATTTACTCCGTTAAACGTGGCAGCCCGGCCTGGAATGCCGGTCTGCGTGCCGAAGACCTGATCACCTCGGTAAACCGTCAGCCGGTGAAGAGCCTCGAGGCTTTCAAGCCGATGGTGCAGAATGCCGATCAGTTACTGCTGAATATTGTGCGTGGTCGCCAGGCCATGTTCTTGTTGTTGAAGTAGCTGGCTTAAACACCACACTGTGCAATCTGGCAGTGTGGTGTTTTTTTACAAGTCCCTGTCCAGAGTCAATCGCTGACTGTAAACAAACACACCGTTTGAAAACAACTGCCAGTCAACGGTGATTTGATCATCGTTTTCAATCTCTATTTCTGAAATCACTTCAACATAGCGGGTGCCGATCTGCCTGCCCTGCAGGCTGCGTCTTTCTCTTTCACTGGCGCTGACAAAACTGTCGTTAATTCTGAGTGAGTACATACTTCCTCTGTTCATCAAGAACACAGACTCACTTTCCACAAAGCTGTCGCGGTAGGTTTTACTCATCGAGATCAGAAATAGCGCTGTGTTGGAATCTTTTACATCCGCTTCGACTTCCGCTTCCCGGTAAATCGGCTCCGGTGCTTCTTTATCACCTTCACAGATAATCTCGGATAAGTAGCCCTCCCACTCACCCTGAAGGTTTTCAAGAATATCGAGAGCCGGCTCATTCCCCTCAACGACAATCCGCCTGGCGGTGTCAGTGAAATAGGCTTCACCCATTTGCAGATAAGTCGGAGAAGGCTCAAAACAGTAATAAGCCTGCACAGCAGGGGATAAAACCAGCGCTGTCAGCAAGCCGGCAAAACGAATCGGGAACATACTGACCTCCTCTGAGCCAATAACCTTAGGACAACGAAAAGCCCGATTTATCGGCAGGCTGTTGCGGGTGACTGATGGAGCTTATAAGCTGGAGTTGAAGCTGACATCTGCAGTCAACAAGCCTTGGCAACGTTGCCAGGACATCATCTGACAAAGGAGCGCACATGTCGAACACACAGAAAGCCATTTCCTCTACCTTTCAGCAGGTGGTTGACCGTAACCCGGGCGAGCCTGAATTTCATCAGGCCCTGCTCGAAGTGCTGGAAACACTGTCACCGGTGATGGATAAGCATCCGGAGTATTCCAAAAACAAGATTATCGAGAGACTGTGTGAGCCGGAACGGCAGATTATTTTCCGCGTGCCCTGGGAAGATGATAACGGCGAAGTGCAGATCAATCGTGGCTTTCGGGTTGGCTTCAACAGTGCGCTTGGCCCTTACAAAGGCGGTCTGCGTTTCCACCCCAGTGTGACCCTGGGCACCATCAAGTTTCTCGCTTTCGAACAAACCTTCAAGAATGCCCTTACCGGTCTGCCCATCGGCAGCGGTAAAGGCGGCTCGGATTTTGACCCCAAGGATAAATCCGACAATGAAATCATGCGTTTCTGCCAGAGCTTTATGACGGGTCTCTACCGCCATCTGGGTGAAACCACTGACGTACCGGCCGGTGATATCGGCGTCGGCACCCGTGAAATAGGGTATCTTTTCGGCCAGTACAAGCGCATCACCCAGCGCTATGAATCCGGCGTCATCACCGGCAAAAGCCCTCAGTGGGGCGGTACCTGGATCAGACAGAAAGCCACCGGTTACGGTGCGGTGTTTTTCTGTGAAAACATGATCAATGCAGTGCATGACGAAGACATCAAAGATAAAGTTGCCGTGGTCTCAGGCTCCGGTAATGTCGCCACCTACGCGATAGAAAAACTGCGGGTGCTGGGTGCTAAGGTTATTGCCTGCTCCGACTCCAGCGGCGTCATCATTGACCGTAATGGTATTGATGTGGACACCGTGATTCATATCAAGGAAGTGGAGCGTGCCCGTATCAAAACCTATCTCGACTTTCACCATGACGCCGAATATCTGGATGGCGGCAATATCTGGGACATCCCCTGCGATATCGCGATGCCCTGTGCAACGCAGAATGAATTGCAGGAAAAGGATGCCCAGACACTGGCTGATAACGGCTGCATCGCTGTTTGCGAGGGGGCGAACATGCCCTGCACGCCGGAAGCAATTGAAGTGCTCAAACAGAACGGCATTGCTTTTGGACCGGGTAAAGCGGCCAATGCCGGCGGTGTTGCCTCATCAGCACTGGAAATGCAGCATAACGCCACTCATGGTTCCGGTTTTGAATACAGTGAAGAGCGTCTGCATGAAATCATGAATCAGATCCACCGGGTCTGCTGTGAGACCGCAGATGAGTTCGGCAAGCCACATGATTACGTGCTGGGCTCCAATATCGCCGGTTTCCGCAGAGTTGCCAATGCGATGCTGGCTTTCGGGATTATTTAAGCCGTGGGCTAACCCGGTTTAATGCGGTGAGCCTATCTTCACTGTTCGGTTGCGGCCTTCGGCTTTGGCCTGATAGAGCGCGTCATCGGCAAATCGGATAATTTCTTCTGCCGGCATCTCACCGCTTGGAATGAGACTGGCGACCCCACAGCTCAGAGTGACATGGCCGGCAACCTGACTGGCCTTATGTTCCAGCTGCAGCTTGCTGATGTTTTGTCGTATGCGCTCTGCAATTCGCACAGCATGATCAGGCTTAACACCAGGGAGCATAATGCAGAATTCTTCGCCGCCGTATCTGACGACCATATCAGTGCCACGGGCCAGGCTGTCCTGCATGCATTTAGCCACAGTTTTCAGGCACTCATCGCCTGCCTGATGTCCGTAGCTGTCGTTGTATTGTTTGAAGTAATCAATATCAATCAATACAAGCGAAAAATAATCTTGCTTACGCACTGCCTGAGCCCATTCAAGCTCTAGGTGCTCATTCAAATATCGACGGTTAGAAAGTCCGGTCAGCTCATCAATCTCTACCAGACGTTCCAGCCCTGACTGCAGGCTTTTGTAGGAGGTCATGTCGCGCATTGTTTCGACAACGGCAATGAGTTGACCTTGTTCATTGAAGATCGGCCCAGCATCAAAGGCCATATATACCCGTTGATTCACACCAGGGAGGAAACACCAGTTTTCTGCCTGGTAGCCATTACCGAACATCGATGGTTTGGTATGAAATTCGTACAGTTCATCCAACTCTTCGGTTCGGTGCTGCACAATCAGGTCTGCAAGGCAGGGTCTGGCTTCACGGTAAAAAGCCTGCCAGTGGTTTCCTGTGCCCAGCACCTCTTTTGCTGCAATGCCTGTCAGCCGCTCACAAGCCCTGTTCCAGATGATAACTTTACCGTCCCTGTCGAGCACAAAGGTCGCCGTCACCAAATGCTCCATCAGGTTGATTGCGAATTGATACTCCTGCTCATTAGCCATGTCAGCTCCATCATCTCTGCTTCAACTACCTTGTTGAATTAGTCAGTGACAGCTTTTTTGAAGCGTTTGAAGAAAAAGACCAAGGCCAATACTAAGCTGCCAGCGACTAAGCCTAGCATGCCATTAAATATTAATGAGAATACCGAACGCAATAATTGTTCTGATTCTGGTGAGAGTGTTTCCAGCAGGTGATGCAGAAACGGCAGGCCATGAACCAGAATTCCGCCACCGACCAGAAACATCGCCAGCATACCCAACACAGAAAGCAGTGACATAAAACGAGGTGCAATAAACAGGATCGTCCGGCCAAGCGACTGCTTGAAACGTTCAAAGGCATTACTGCCGGCATTATTGAGCAGGGCCAAACCGGCATCGTCAAATTTCACAATGCCCGCCACTAAACCATAAACACCCACTGTCATCGCCAGTGCAATCAATGACACCACCAGCACCTGGGTTTTGAAATCAGCCGCCTGCGCCACGCCTAAAGCAATCACAATAATCTCGGCAGACAAAATGAAGTCAGTGCGGATGGCACCTTTGATTTTTTGTTTTTCAAAGGCCCTGATATCAACGGCAGGATCTTTGACCGCTTCTACCAGTTCCTGATGACGGGCCTGATCCTCAGCTTTATTGTGGAGCCATTTATGCGCCAGTTTCTCCGTACCTTCATAGCAGAGATATAAACCGCCCAGCATCAATAACACGGTCACCAGTATCGGCATGGTGGCACTGATTAACAAAGCCAGCGGCACCAGGATCAATTTGTTAATCAGCGATCCTTTTGCCACCGCCCACACTACTGTCAACTCGCGGTTAGGTTTAACGCCACTGACCTGCTGCGCATTCAGCGCCAGATCATCGCCGAGCACGCCGGCCGTTTTCTTTGCCGCCACTTTTGTCATCAGCGACACATCATCCAATAGCGTGGCAATATCATCGAGTAAAGCCAGCAGGCCCGCACTTGCCATGGTTATGTCCTTATGAAAATTTACTCTGGTCAGCCTATGGGCTCAGGCAACGCCTGTCTATGTCGAAATGAAATTGGCAGAAAAGAAAAGGCCCCGGAAACGGGGCCTTTGAAAGATTAGAAGTGGTAGTAAGCATTGGCGGTGACGTTGCGTCTTTCACCAAAGCCACAATCGCGTCCTGCCCCGCGACACCACGAAACATATTCCTCATCAGTCAGGTTTTTGGCATCGACAGTAAAGTCCCAGTTTTTATAACTGTAACCAATCATCGCATCGTATAAAGTTTCCGATGGCACCTCTGGACCTGCGCCATTGCCATAATCTGAACCCACATTGTCGCCGATGTAACGGATACCGGCACCGATACGCCAGTTACTATTCAGGTAGTATTTATTCCACCAGGATGCGACTTTCTCGGAAACATAAGGTAAACGCTCACCGGTTTCGCCATTATCGGCATTGAGATCGGTATAGCTGAACTGAGTTTCAAACTGGTTCCAGCGTTTGTTGACCTGCAGTTCCCAGCCATCAATGGTGGCCCCGGTCTGTTCGACACCATCAGGTATATCACCGGCCTGAACACGGTTGGTCTGGAGGATATCGAAATAGGCCGCGGTAATAGCCAGCGTCTTATCATCAGACAGATACTTAAAACCATATTCACGCTGCTTACCCGTAGTTGGCTTCAGAGTGCTGTCTTCACTGGTACCCAGGTTCATTGTGAACGCTTCAGCGTAGCTGGCGTAAGGTGAGAATCCATTTTTAAAGCGGTACATGACACCGATACGACCGGTTGTTTCGTTCTCATCACTGGTCACATTGTCACCCACTTCAGCCAGCAAAGTGTTTTTGGCCCAGTCACGACGTAGTGCCGCAGAGATGACGACCGGACCGATTTCCATATGATCGGCAACATAGAAACCAACCTGTCTAATCTGATTGTCATTGGGATTAGTCGGATTCAACACACTCGGGTCAAAGTTGCCATAGACCGGGTTGTACAGGTTCAGTGGCGTACTGGCGGCAAAACCTGAATTCTCTGTCTCCCAGACAGCATCCTGACGATCAACACCAATCGCCACAGTATGATTGGTCACACCCAGATCAAACTCACCCTGCAGACGCGCATCCAGATTGAAAATCCGGGTATGACGATCGGCTGTGGTGATAACGCGGTTCATATCACCATTAGGTTGTGGGTCCACCTGAGCATAGGCTGTAGTGTAATGCTCTCTGGTGTAAGTGCTGGATTCGGTGTAGCGGGCTGTAGTGGAGAAAGACCAGTTATCAGTGAAGCTGTGATCAAACATCAATGTAACTTCGGTCTTTTCACGGTCATATTTATCCCAGCCCGGCTCACCGACAAAGGTTTCTGATCCGACATAGCCCAGCGGGCCACGGTCGAGCGTACCGGACTGCGGCAGGAACTGAGCAGACACCTGGCCTTTATTCATCTGCCGGTTAAACAGCACCGTAAAGCTGGTATCGTCAGTCGGTTTCCAGGTTAAAGAGGGCGCGATAAAAAAGCCGTCATCATCGACATAATCAACCTGGGTCTGGCTGTCTCGCTCAAGGCCGACAACCCGGTAGAGCAATTTACCATCTTCCGTCGCAGGGCCGGTCACATCAAACGCCAGCTGCTTGCGGTGGAAAGAACCATACTGTGCCCAGATTTCCCCCTGCTGCTCCGCTTTTGGCAATTTGGACACCGAATTTACAATACCGCCCAGTTCACCCTGGCCATACAGTACCGATGAAGGCCCTTTCAGCACTTCAATACTTTCCAGTGCATAAACGTTGGGACGGACTGTGTTGTAGAAGCCATATAGTTGACGTAGACCGTCTACATACTGGGAAGGATCAATACCGCGGATTTTGGCTGAGTCCCCCCGGGTATCAAGCCCGAATGCACCTGCATAAACCCCAGAACTGTAAAGCAACGCATCCTGAATAGTTTTGGCGCCCGTGTCTTTTATAAAGTCTTTATCAACAATCTCAATCGAATACGGGGTGTCCTGAACCGGCACATTGAGCTTGCCGACCTCAGGCTGCTTTTCCAGTTCGATATAACCATTCTTGTCGATTTCACCCGAAGTGACTTCCACTTTGGGCAGTTCAACCGATTTCTGCTCAGCGTCTGTTTCGGCCTGCGCATTGAGACTACCGAACAGCATCAGCGGAAGCACCGCGAGACGAAAAGCCGGTGCAAGTCGAGCACCAGGCTGGAAAGATGATGTCATTGCTTTACCTTTACTATATAACTAAATGATAATGATTTGCGTTCGTGATCTTATGAATGTATGTAACAATTGTCAAGATAAGTTGCTACAGCAGGATATGTAACTAAGGATTAATTGAGGTCTTCAGGCGGTAAACATTAGCCAAATGCTGTTGTCATATAAGTTGAAGGACTGAGAGCCGCGGGCTGTTAGACTGGAATCAAACATAACAACACTGGCTTTCACTTCCGCACTGATAAAGGGAGGAGAAAATGAGTGTACAAAGTCATACTCACTATACAATTCCTGCTCAATTTTCGATCAAGCACACGGCCTTTATGCGCCCATTCAGCTGGCTCATCAAAGGCGGATGTGATCTCGCTAAATACCCCAAAGTCAGCCTGGCGCATGGTCTGATCATCGCTTCGGTGTTCTGGCTTGCACTGCTGGTCACCAGCATGCATGTTTATGCGCTTGCGGCCGTCGTCTCCGGTTTTATGCTGGTTGGTCCCATCATGGCTGCAGGACTGTGTGAAATATCGCGCCGGCTGGAGGATAATCAGCCTGTCAGTTTTGATCAGTCTCTAACGGGTCTTAGCCGGAATCAGTCCGCATTATTCCGGTTTGCCGGTTTTCTGGTGGGCTTCAGTCTGCTCTGGTTTGTGATTTCCGGTCTTGTCCTGATGGTTGCCGTCGGTGAGGTGGCTCCGCCACTGGACAGAACGATGTGGGGAGATTTCTTTGCCTTTGCATCACCACTGCAAACTGCGCTTTATATGATCGTTGGCGGACTGCTTGCCGCGATTGTATTTACCCTGTCCGTCGTCGCCGTTCCGGCGATTATCGATAGTCGTATCAAAGCACTTGATGCTGCTTTTATCAGTGTTCGCGTGGTGGTGAACAATATCCTGACCATGGTGCTGTGGGCCGGCTTACTGGCATTATTTACCGGTATTGGTATCGCCACTTTCATGATTGGCATGATCGTTATTTTCCCGCTACTGGGTCACGCCACCTGGCACGCTTACCGGGATTTGGTCAGTAATAGCGGCTGATCATTCAGTATGCCCCTGTCCGCTCAAGCTGCGGACAGTGGCATTGTTGTATCAGCTCAGGTGAGATCCATAAAAGGATTGAATGCGACTTCCCAGTAATAACCTTCTGGGTCCTGAAAGTAACCGGAATAACCACCCCAGAAAACGGGCTGTCCGGGTTTGATTAACCTGGCACCGGCATTCACTGCCTGCTCCAACAGGGCATCAACCGCCTCCGGACTGCTGACATTATGCGCCAGTGTGAAGCTGCCTGGACCTGTCATTACCTCGGGATGAATACCGATATCCTCAGCCAATGCATTTTTCGGATACAAGCCCAGCCAGGTGCCCGCCAGTTCAAAAAAACTCACCCCTTCGCTGGCAAAATTAAACTGAGGCAGCTCCAGTCCGTCACGATAAAAAGCGGTAGCGGCGCTCAGATCATCAACCCCGAGCGTAATCATGCTGATTTTCGCTTTCATCTGAGCTATCCCTGTCTTGAGTTATAGAGCATGCCGCCCTGATTCATATAAGCCCGCAGCACGGCCGCGGCTTTATCACGGTGAACACCACTGATAACTTTTATCTGTCTGTCTTCCAGCGCTTTCTGCCAGTCATCGGGCTTGGGGCCCTCATCAAAACCGATAGCTCTGGCATCGGCATCGGTGGCACCTGAAACGACTTGGCGTACACCGGACCACGGTATGGCGCCGAAGCACATGGCACAGGGCTCACAGGTCGTTACCAGTGATAAATCGGGTTTTTCAGCGCCCAGATCATAACTGCCCCGGGTCTGCTGGGCCATCGACAACGCCACCATTTCAGCATGCAGCATAGACAGATTTTTTGAGGTCACCAGGTTCACACCCAAAGCCACCAGCTTGCCGGTATCGATTTCGAATACGGCGGCGGCAAAAGGGCCTCCACTGTCATATTGAATGTTGAGGCGGGACACATCAATTAAAAAGTCCATCTGCGCCTCAAGGTCTGCGCTTGCCTGATAAGACTGCTGATAACGCTGCAACCATCTGGGCAGTTCGAATTGAATCAAAGTCTCCATCTCTGTTTCCACTCAAATCCACAATTGCAAGGCTCACTCTAGCATGTTCATCGCCATTTGAATTGCCCTATTTCCTGTGCGCTGATCGACACTTTTTTCAGGTTTTACAAACTTTTACATTGCTTAACACAAACTTTCTGAACAGGCGATTATTGTATTAATCGTGAGCTTTTGTGTAGAGCGAGGTAAACGCGATGCGACATCTCAACAAATCAAAAATCCTGGCCGTCAGCCTGATATCAGGTCTGATGCTAGCCTTTGCTGCCAACCCGGCCAAAGCCGGTGATCTCAGCATTGGTATAGGCTTTAACCTGGGCTATCCGGGTTATTACAACAGCTATTACCCTGATAGCTATGTGATTCACTACCGTGACTATGACCGTCACCGCCATCACTACAATGGCCACAAGCATTGGAAGCATCATAAGAAACACTGGAAACATCACGACAGACATTATCGCGGCCATGCCAAACATCACTACCGCCATCATGATCGCCACTCATACCGGCATCATGACCGCTATGACAGAGACTACCGACATCATCGTTATTACCGGTAGGCAGGGTGACAGGGATGTCATCCTAACTTTGCTGTTCAAGCAACCATTTCGCGACTGAAAGCTGTTCTATCCAGTCGCCTTTGATTTCCCTGTAACCGGATTGACCCGAAAAAGCACTTGAACAAACCACGTCCGGAGACACCGTCTCCAGCAAATTCAGACTCTGAATCAATTGCTCCCTATCACTGAAAGGCAGTAACCCCGGCCTCAGCCCGGTATCACTCCAGTACAAAGTGTCACCGGTGAAAAGCACGGTGCGGCCTTCATCTGTTTTTGCCAGAAAACAACAACTGCCCGGCGTATGTCCGGGAGTGGGAATCACTTCCAGATCATCAAACAGCCATTGCCGCTGTTCAAAAATGATATCCGGCTGAACCACCTCGGAAAAGGCTTCCAATTCTGCCTGATGTCCGCCGAGCAGGGCTGAGTAAGCGTCACGGATTTGAATGATGGATAGGCCCACCTCGTCACGATGACTGGGAAGCTGATATGCGACCCCGCCCAAATCGGCCATCTGCTGGATATCCGCCTGCTGACTGGTGTTATAAAACAGCACATTGCCATTATCCCGCGTCCAAAGATAGGCATGCGTGTTGAGGCCGGGGAACGGGCTCTCAACAGCGGTTTCCCAGAGATCGGACAGGATTTGTCTCATCAAACCCCTCCCAAAATTGGAGCATGATCTCAGTTTAGCTGATTTTGAACCGTGCTAAGCAACTTCCGGCAGCCGCCCCTGCCAGGCAACGGGCAGGCTCTGAACCAACAGGCGACGCGCCTTGTGCCAGAACCCCGAAAGCAGCAGTAAAGAGAAACCAATCACCACACCGACATAAGCAAAGCTGTCACCGGCAAGGCCATAGGTATCAAGCAGTTCGGTGAGTGCCGCCAGCACATAAATCAATGACGAGACCATGAAGGCGCGCCGGTCGATAACCAATGAAATCACCGTCAGCACCAGATACAACAGCAAGACGATGGTCAGATCCAGTGTGGTCTGGGTACCCTCGAAAATCCCGAGATTGCTGAATACCGGATGCACAATCAAGGGCGCTGCCGTCAGATGCAACCAGAAAGCGACATCCGAGCGGCCGGTGATGCGTTTCAAATCTTTCGTATCCCAACGCATGGCGAGCAGGAATATGGCTATACCGCCAACAAACATCAGACTGTTCAGATACTCACGCAGGGACGGCATCATATAAACCAGCGCGGCCAGTACAAACGCGACCGCGGTGGCGGCACCGGCAGCCACCGTGATGGGCACATGAAATCGGGTCCAGTGCAGCCAGGCAGCGACAGTAGCGACGAGACCGGCCAGCATAAAGGCTTTTTCATCCGGAAAGCCGAAGATAAGCACGATGGCAGAAAAGACATTGCCGACATAAGTCACCAGTAGCACAATTGCCGGCAAAGCCATTTTGCGTTTGAGAACAAAAAACTCAGCCAGCCCCCAGGATAATGCAGCAACAACGGCGGCTGATAATGCCGCACTTGTGCCCTGAATCACCCAGCCCGCTGAGAGCAATAACAACAGGCAGGCAATCACCACGAAGATATCGTTAAAGCTGGTAATCAGGCGAAAATCTTCTTCATCAACGGCCCGGGTATTATCCCGCTCGGCAATAAATTCACGGAAACGGGTCACCGCTGCACGGCTGAAAATCTCTTTGTCTACCGCTTGTTCCAGATCGTCGTCGCTGTACATATCTAGCCTCGTTTTTGATTGCCATCATAATCGGGGTATGCTGCCTTTGAGTGACGCTGACAGATTGAAACAGGATACAGGTATGAATTCGCTTATCCCAGCCGACCAGACACTGGCGGTCTTCGCCGCCCTGTTTGCCATCGCCTGGTTTGGCTTCTGGGCCGAGAGTAAACCCTGGGGGAGAACCCTGACCGGCGCCATCTGGGCCATTCTGCTCTCTATCCTGCTGTCTAATCTTCGCATCATGCCCCAATCATCGGCCGCCTATGATGTGGTGTTCAGTTATTTTGTGCCGATGCTGCTGCCATTGTTTCTGATTCATGCCGATGTGCGTCGAATTCTGGCTGAGAGTGGCCGGGTCGGTATCGGGTTTATTCTCGCCTGTTTTGGCACGGTGATGGGGGTCCTGGCCGGTGCAAGCCTGCTCGATCTGGGCGAGTTTGAATCGATACTGGCAGGTATGTTCACCGCCACCTATACCGGCGGCTCGGCTAATTTTGCTGCCGTGATGCAATCCACCGGTTTTGATAACAGCAGCATCATTGCCGCTGCCACGGCCGTCGATAATCTGCTCGGTATTCTGTTTCTGGTCGTGATTATCCTGATGCCTGCCTCACGCTTCATCATGCAGCGTTACGTTCAGCGGGATTATTTTTCAGACCAGGAACAAAGTCTGGAACAGGGTGAAAACCAGGTTGGCGGTTTGTCTCTGGCTGCCGCCCTGAGCTTTGCCATGCTGGTGGTGGCTGTGTCGGACTTGACGGTCTTTCTGCTCAACCTGTTACCGCTTGGCATCGACTTCAGCCTGCTTCGTTATCTGTTTATCACTTTATATTCGATTGTTCCGGCAACCCTGCTACCGGTTCAG
>JABURN010000143.1 GCA_014762585.1 Methylophaga sp. | reverse complement strand
CATCATGAAAATACCAATGAGCCGCATCACATGCACGTGTACGCCGACACCATCAACGCCGCCCATGCCGCCCAGCAGGTGAATCATCCAGAAACCGGTGCCCAGCAGAACAATAATCGCGATCCATACCCACACGAAAAATAGCTTGAAAACCTGACTCCATAGCGGCAAGCGCTGTTCAGGCGGTAACAGCCCGGCAGCAGTGGGACGCAATACCATGTAGGCGAAAAACATACCTCCGACCCAGATCACGGCAGCGAGAAGATGCAATGGGATGGCGAAAGTCATGGCTGTCTCCTTACAACTGGGCTATGAATTGATTGTAAGCCCTTCGAGCTTGATACGCCATTGTTTCGGGCCTGATTCATGGACTGAATCACCATGACTGTCGACGGCGACAGTCACTGGCATGTTCTCGACATAAAATTCGCGTATCGCCTCCATGCCCAGTTCTTCAAAGGCAACCATACGTGAAGATTTGATAGCTTTGGATACCAGATAAGCCGCACCGCCAATCGCAATCAGATATACGGAGCGATGTTTTTTGATGCTTTCAATGGTGGCCTCACCACGTTCAGCTTTGCCGATCATGCCTAGCAGGCCGGTCTCACCCAGCATCATCTCAGTGAACTTATCCATTCGTGTCGCGGTGGTCGGGCCGGCCGGGCCGACCACTTCTCCTTCAACAGGATCGACCGGTCCGACGTAATAGATAAAGCGATTATGAAAATCGAGACCATCCGGTAAAGGCTGACCCTGAGCCAGCATATCGGCAATTTTCTTGTGCGCCGCATCACGGCCGGTCAGCAGATGACCGGAGAGTAGCAAGGTTTCACCAGGTTGCCACTGTTCAATATCAGCCTGAGTGACATTATCGAGATTGACGTGACGGGTGTTCTCGGCAGCTTCCCAGGTAATATCCGGCCAGTCATCCAGGCTGGGTGGCTCGAACTCGGCGGGGCCGCTGCCATCCAGTGTGAAATGAATATGGCGGGTGGCAGCACAATTGGGAATCATCGCCACCGGCAGTGAGGCGGCGTGAGTCGCATAATCACTGATTTTGACATCAAGAACGGTGGTCAGACCGCCGAGGCCCTGAGCACCGATACCCAATTTATTGACCTTCTCATATAACTCGACCCGCAGTTTTTCTGCCGCAGTTTGCGGACCGCGATCGATGAGTTCCTGAATATCGATAGGGTGCATCAGCGATTCTTTGGCCATCAGCATGGCTTTTTCCGCTGTGCCACCGACACCAATGCCAAGCATGCCCGGAGGGCACCAGCCGGCGCCCATCTTGGGCACTGTATCCAGCACCCAGTCGACCAGGCTGTCACTGGGGTTGAGAATGGTGAACTTGGCCTTGTTTTCGCTGCCGCCGCCTTTGGCAGCAATCTGAATCTCCACCGTATCACCGGGCACTATCTGAGTATGAATTACCGCAGGGGTGTTGTCTCTGGTGTTCTGACGACTGCCCAGCGGGTCTGAGACAACCGAGGCACGCAATACATTATCCGGATGCATGTACGCGCGTCTGACACCCTCGTTAATCATGTCATCCAGGCTGATCTCAGCATCCCACTGTACGTTCATGCCGACTTTCACAAAGACATTAACGATACCCGTGTCCTGACAGATGGGGCGGTTATTTTCGGCGCACATTCTTGAGTTGACCAGGATCTGAGCTATCGCATCTCGCGCCGCCGGTGATTGTTCGCGTTCATAGGCCCGGCTCATTGCCTGAATAAAATCTTTCGGGTGATAGCAGGCGATAAACTGCAGGGCGTCGGCGACGCTGTCGATAAGATCAGATTGTTTGATGCGGCTCATGGGCAGATTCAACTCAATTTCTGTTTGATCGCGCTGATAACGTCATCCAGCGGCAAGTCTTCACCATCACCCGTGCGACGGTTTTTATATTCGATTTGACCATTATCCAGACCGCGCTCACCCAGGATTAGGCGGTGTGGAATACCCATCAGCTCCATATCGGCAAAAGCGACGCCGGGACGCAGGCCACGATCATCAAACAGGACATCAATACCGGCAGCGATGAGTTGTTGATAGATTTCTTCGGCTTTCTCTTTGACCCTGGCGGATTTATGCGCATTGACCGGCACCAGAGCAACCTGGAACGGGGCAATGGCTTCGGGCCAGATAATGCCGCGATCATCGTGGTTCTGCTCAATCGCTGCGGCAACAACCCGTGACACGCCGATGCCGTAGCAGCCCATGGTCATAATTTGCGATTTACCGGATTCGGTCAGCACGACGGCGTTCATTTTCTTGCTGTAATTATCACCCAGTTGGAAGATATGACCCACTTCGATACCGCGGGCAATTTCCAGTGTGCCCTGACCATCCGGGCTGGGGTCGCCGGCCAGCACATTACGCAGATCAGCGGTTTGTGGTTCCGGCAGATCCCGACCCCAGTTCACGCCGGTAAGGTGTTTCTCATCCTCGTTGGCGCCGCAGACAAAGTCCGCGACAAAGGCGGCTGAATGATCGACCAATACCGGAATCTCAAGTCCGACCGGACCGATGGAACCGATGTTGGCACCACAGACTTCCAGCACCTGTTCCGGTGTCGCGAAGGTCAGAGGGGAGGCAACCAGCGGGTGTTTTTCAGCTTTGATTTCATTCAAATCATGATCACCACGCAGTACCAGTGCCACAACAGTGCCTTCTTCAGCGCCTTCAACCAGCAGTGTTTTGAGGCACTGTGATGCCGGTTTATTCAGAAATTCGCTGACTTCTTCAATAGTGTGTTTTTGTGGCGTATCCACACTGGTCATGGATTCACTGGCTGCAGGGCGGTCGCCATTGGGTGCAACAGCTTCCGCCAGTTCGACGTTAGCAGCGTAATCACTGCTGTCACTGAAAGCGATCGCATCTTCACCGGAGCTGGCCAGAACATGGAATTCGTGAGACGCATTACCGCCGATGCTGCCGGTGTCAGCCTGAACGGCACGGAAATCGAGGCCAATACGGCTGAAGATCCGCGAGTAGGCGGCGTACATATCATCATAAGTCTGTTGCAGAGAGGCCTGATCCAGATGGAAAGAGTAGGCGTCTTTCATCAGGAATTCACGGGCACGCATCAGACCGAAACGGGGACGGATTTCATCACGGAATTTGGTTTGAATCTGATAAAAATTGACTGGCAGCTGCTTATAGCTGCGGATTTCCTGACGTACCAGATCAGTGATGACCTCTTCATGGGTCGGACCATAACAAAAATCACGCTGATGGCGATCGACCAGTCGCAGCAGTTCAGGCCCGTATTTTTCCCAACGCTGACTTTCCTGCCACAGCTCAGCGGGCTGCACGGAGGGCATCAACACTTCCTGCGCACCGCTGTTGTTCATTTCCTCACGAATGATGGCTTCGGTTTTTCTCAGCACTCTGAGACCCATCGGCAGCCAGGTGTAGAGGCCGGAAGCCAGGCGGCGAATCAGGCCGGCACGCAGCATGAGCTGGTGGCTGACAATTTCGGCATCAGCTGGGGTTTCTTTCAAAGTGGAAATGAGCAGGTTAGAGGCACGCATCGCTTGTTGTTATTCCTGTGTCGCAAAAAGGGCACCGCCGGTGGCCGGCGGTGCCAGTTGTTATAAGTAGTGGTTTATTGGTCAGAAGGTACTGTGATTCCAGCCCCAGTTCTGCCGTTCTGAGTCAGTCATGCTGATATAGATTCGGCCACCATCGATACCAAGCTGTTCGTTAATCGTTGAAAACAAGGTATCAGAAAAGACCGGTCGATCGCCGGGTAA
>JABURN010000134.1 GCA_014762585.1 Methylophaga sp. | reverse complement strand
AATTGATGGTGCATTGCCGATGACGTTTTAAATTGTCATAAGTTGCCGAGGGTTTGAATGGCTTTACAAGGAAGTAACCATTTACTTCGCTAATTCCCATCGGCGCTGAATGCGGTGCCCCTGTCGCATCCAGCGTTGTCACGATGACTTCATGAATCCGACTTGTCAGCCGTGCCACAGGCGCGCTCCTTCTTTTTCTTGGGCTTATCTGCTGTACCGCAGGCCCGCTGCTTTTTCTGCGTTGACGAGTCAGCACTGCCACAGGCCCGATCTTTTTTGCGCTTCTTCATGGTGGTGCCTTCTTCTTTCTGCTGGGTCAGATCCTCTTCTGCCCGCTCTACAGCACAGCCCCATTGCAGATCTTCATCCTGGGTATAGCGTTTACCCAGCTGCCAGGCCACTTCTGCTCGTGCCAGTTCGACACCCAGATAAAAAGCATGGCCCGGATCATTTTCCACCTGTAAATGCGGATAAAACTCAAACGGATCGGTATCCTGCAGCAAACCATCGCGATTGAACATAAAAATGCCCTCACGGGCAATTTTAATCCGGTAATTGGGATCCTTGATACTCTTGGCCAGCTCGCGGATTTCATCAGCACTATCGGTAAACGGGCGGCGCTCATGCGCGACCAGCAGATCCGAGGTGAAATCCCTGGGCAGACTGTTATCGTCCTTGGCTGCATACATCATGCGTCTGGCCACATCGGCTTCACGAATCGCCCGCCGTGCATGAGGGCTGACCTCGGTGGCGAGCACGCAGTTCACATTCAGCTCGGAAATGATACCAAACAGCATGGCATTAATACCGCTGGTATCGGCATCGGTCAGTTCCGTCAGGTTGCCCACGCCCATCATGATGGGGGCATCGGGGTATTTCTGTCGCAACTCGTGGTAGCGAACTATAGAGGCAGTCAGACCAAAGTGAATCGGGTCCAGAATCGGATCCGCAATCCAGGGCTTGCCGATTTTGTCCATGGCTTCCATCGCCCGCTCGAGGGAAGCCAGTGAGCCGGGTTCTGCCGGCACTAATATGGGGACAGCATCAGTTTCCCTGGCAAGATCGATGGTTTCTTCGGTCAGGCTCAGCAGGTAATCTGCGCCGGCTTTCGCTGCACGTTGGAGGTCGGGCAATGAAAGTGAGTCTACACTTACCTTAAACCCCTCAGCATGCAGTGCTTGAATGGCTTCTTCCAAATGCGGAAACTGTTCCTGCGGCAGACAACCAATATCGATCACATCGGCGCCATTGTTACGGTAGTAGTGAGCGCGTTCAATCAGACTCTCTATACTGCGTTCAGGCGCATCGACTATCTCAGCAAAAATATTGACGGCATAACGACTCAGATCGGGCTGTTTACGCGCTTTACCGAAATGCACAGGCAGATCCTTGATTTCTTCCGGGCCGCGGGTCACTTTGATTCCCAGTTCGCGGCTCAGGGCCTCCAGATCCCCCCTGCAGCGACCGGGCACGATAATTTCATCATAGCCCTGATAATCTTCCGCTTTGAGCCGCCTGGCAATCATTTTGTCGGTCATCAGTGCCGCCACTGACAGCCCGAGCTGATGCACTTCATACTCGAACGGCAAAGGCGCCATTTCCTGCAGCACTTTATGTACGCTGGGCTCGGCCAGTTTACCGGTCAGAAACAGAATCCGGTCCGCCATTGTCGGCCTCAGCCAACCTCTGCCAGGCGCTTTCTTATCGCTTCAGACAATTGTTCAGCCGTTTCCACCACTGTGGTGGCTTCGAAGGTTTTCAGTTTCTCTGTATGTTCCAGATCAATCTTGCGCGGCCACAGTCTGACCATTCGATCCGGTGCCGGTGTGTCAACTTCCGGAATCGCATCACAGGCAAGCACAATACTGGGGATACGGCATTTACCGGCCTGTGCATAGATATTGGTGACCAGTGTATCTGACAGGCCCATCACCATTTTGGCGACGCTGTTGGAGGTGGCCGGCGCCACGACCAGTGTGTGGTAATCACCACGATAGAACAGACCCACCGGTGGCGCGCTGGCAGCACGATCCCGATAGATACGACCTTCCGGCACGATTTCTTTGGGTTCATGGCCATACATCCGGATCACCTCTTCACCGGCACGACTGTAAAACAGGTCGACATCATCCAATTCCCGGACAATCTCCAGACACTCTTCCAGATAGTGTCCGGAACCGGTTACAGCCCAGGCCAGGCGTGGTTTTTCGGGCCTTGCTTGCATTTGAGGTCTCTAAAATTGATCAAGATCATTAATTTTGCCAGAGTCCGCCCCTGTAGTAAAAATAAGATAGTTTTTATAGGGTTTTTTACGTTAAAATCACGGTTTTACTTAGTGGACTGCTGATCTTTCCCGGCCTGATTTTGCCTTCGCTGACTGCGTTGCGCAAAACCATTTGCTGTCACTATAAGAAAGCTGCCGTCCTCACATTTCTGCGTCGGATTGGAGCCATAGCGAATGTCAAACCACATCCCCAAAATTGTCGTTGTTGGCGGCGGAGCAGGTGGCCTGGAACTGGTCACTAAACTCGGCAAAAAACTGGGCAAAAAAGGAAAAGCCCAGGTCACGCTGGTAGACAATACCCATACTCATATCTGGAAACCGCTGTTGCACGAAGTCGCAGCCGGCACACTGGATTCACATGAAGATGAGATCGAATACCTGGGTCAGGCCAATTACAGTGGTTTTCGCTTTCGTCTGGGCCGCATGGACGGCCTTGACCGCAAAAACAAACAGATTTCCGTTGCACCGACTCTGAATAACGAAGGGGTTGAAATCATCCCCCGTCGCAATTTCGACTATGACTATCTGATTATTTCTGTTGGCAGTATCAGCCATGATTTCGGTATCAAAGGTGTACGTGAACACTGTCTGTTCCTCGATACCACTAAACAGGCCGAGGTCTTCCAGAACAAACTGCTGCAGACCTATCTGCGTGCTCACACCCAGGGCAAGCCGCTGGATGCGGGTCAGCTCAATATAGCTATCGTTGGTGCTGGCGCCACGGGTGTTGAACTGAGTGCCCAGTTGCATGAGGTATCACACCTTTTGACAGCCTATGGTCTGGATGAAGTCAATCCGCAGGATGTCAAAATCACCATTATTGAAGCCGCTGACCGTATTCTTTCCGGACTACCGAAAAACATCTCCGATGCGACCCTGTCGGAGCTGAATAAACTGGGCGTCAATGTGATGACCGGTGAGCGGGTAGTGGAGGTGAATGACAAGGAAATCATTACTGAAAGCGGTAATCTGATTCCCGCTGCCATCAAAGTGTGGGCAGCCGGTATCAAAGCACCTGAATTCCTCAAGGACATCGACGGACTTGAGACCAACTGGATGAATCAACTGGTGGTCAGACAAACGCTGCAAACCACGCTGGATGACGATATCTATGCCGTAGGGGACTGCTGCGCCTGTAAATGGCAGGGTCACGATGAAAATGTCCCCCCACGTGCACAGGCCGCCCACCAAATGGCGTCACACGTTTATAAATCCATTCTTAACCGTATGAAAGACAAACCGCTGCCTGAATACGAATATCATGACTACGGTTCGCTGGTATCGCTCGGCCGCTACAGTACGGTTGGTAACCTGATGGGCAACCTGAGCCGTGGCAGTATGATGATTGAGGGCTTGATGGCGCGGGTCATGTACCTGTCTCTGTACAAAATGCACCAGATAGCTTTGTTCGGCCCATTCCGGGTCGCCATGCTGTCGTTGTCTCATCTGTTCAGACGCAGTGTGCACCCCAAGATCAAGCTACACTAAAC
>JABURN010000073.1 GCA_014762585.1 Methylophaga sp. | reverse complement strand
CCGGCGACCGGTATTCACGGGGTTGTGCAATGCACCCAGCAGGAAAATAACACCCACCGCCAGTACCATCACCCGCTGCAGAATGCAGAGAGGACATGGATCGAGGTGCTCAATAAACTGGAAATAACCGGCAATGAGCAGCATGCTCAGACAGGCCAGAAAACCGACCACAAAAACCCCGCGAAATGTATTCAAAATGGTCCCCTTGGATGCATTAATTTGTGCTAAGTTATCTTAAAAAGCCTGACGTTTAAAGGAGTAATGCGATGGAACAGGACAATTTTGAGAAAAAATTAGTCGACGCTTACGACAAAATGATGGCTCGGGTACATGATCTGCTCGACGATGCCGAAGAACAGACCATGCCCACCCTGCAACGTAACATCGACAAAGCCCGGCAGCGGGCTGTAGAGCTGAGGGAACTCACTGCCGAAGAGGCCGACAAAGTCGCCGCTTACGTTAAACGCGACTTGCATGAAGCAGCAGATTATCTCGATAAAACCGGTAAGGAGCTGTCGAGTTGGTTTAGCTTTGATTTACGCCTGGTCGAAGAACGCATGCTGGAATTGTTTGCCCGGGCTGCAGATAAAACGCGTCTGGAGTGGAACCGACTTGCCAGTCAGGCGAGATGGTCACAGGAATACCACACCGGCGAGATTGCAGCGGTCGGCACGCTGGTCTGCAGTGATTGCGGCTGTGAGATGCATTTCAAGAAAACCAGCCGGATTCCCCCCTGCCCGAGATGCCACAAAACCATATTCAAGCGCGCTAGAAAGGTCTAACGGCGTCAGGATTCCAGTTCCTCCCAGTGCCAGGCTCCAAGCCCGAGCAGACTGCAGAGGGCCGCTAAGGCAGACGGTTGTTCTCGCAGGGCTTTCAGCTCCTCAAGTGCAATGGGCTTGTCACCGCTCAACATCGCCAGCGCGTCAGTGGCTTGTTTATCAATACTGACGCTCTCCCCGGCGGCATAAACTCTGAAATCAGTCTCGGTTTCCAGCCAGGCAAGCCGAATATAGCTGTTGCGAACCAGTCGCTCACCAGCCAGCATTTTTTCACTGATCCCGGTTTCATCCATCGCTTCGCTGCTCGTCAGATCCGCCAGCCATTGCAGACTTGGCTTGGTCTCGGTCATCAAACGTCCGACAGCATCACTGATCCAGTCATCAGACTGCTCAATCACGTTCATCAGGCTCTGTTTGAAACGGCTGAGTGCGGCTGCATCAATCAGCTTGTCATCCTCAGCCACCTGCAAACCAGGGTCACGATAGCGCTGTTGACCGCCGCCCTGCTCGGTGAGGGTCTGCATTAATGCATCCAACATTTCCAGTTGTGTCGGTGCCCGGAAGCCTATGGAGAAAGTCATGCAATCATTCAGGGCGGCGCCATGGTGAGCAAAATGCGGTGGCAGATAGAGCATATCGCCGGGTTGCAGGTCCCAGCTCTCGTCCGCTTCAAATTCACGCAGAATTTTCAAATCCAGCCCGTCAATAAATTCGGCTTCCTGCAGTGTTCATGGCTGATCTGCCAGCGACGGCTGCCGACGGCCTGCAGCAGAAATACATCATAACCATCGGTGTGCGGCCCCACACTGCCACCGACCGGCGCAAAACTGACCATCAAGTCATCTCGCCGCCATTCAGGTATAAAACTGAAACGACGCATAACGGGGGCGAGTTCCGGTCCATGTTTATCGACATCCTGAACCAGCAAGGTCCAGTGAGATGCAGGTAAATCGGCAAAGTCGGATTCAGTGAAAGGCCCATGGCGACACTGCCAGGGACCGGACTCCCCCACTTCTTCAATCAGCCGCGACTCCACTTCTTCTTCACAGGCAAGTCCAGCCAGCTCTTCAATGCTCAAAATCGGATCAAAGCCAGGCAAAGCCTGACGAATCAATAAAGGTTTTTTCTGCCAGTACTGGGTCAGAAACTGCTGCTGGCTAAGTTCGCTGTTAAAAAACGCTGTCATTATGGTCCTGCATGAAACATCAATTGCATCCTGGCTGATTCACCACTGCCGCGGATCTTTATCCGGCTGAGTCCAGCGTACGGTACTGCCAGCCGTGGGATAGCTTGTAAAGGCATATTCAAAACCTGCGCAAGAATAACGCGAATACAACCCGCATGGGTGACGACCAGCAAATGTCGTTGCGGGTGAACCTGCAGCAAATCGTGCCACGCTGCCAGTACGCGCTGCTGAAAGGCTTCGAGTGGTTCTGCACCGGGCGGGGTGAAACTGACCGGATCGCGGTAATAAGCATCCACCGCTGCATTATTCTGTTGTCTGAGTTCCGCTGCGCTGCGCCCTTCCCATTCCCCCATCGACCGTTCAGTCAGCCTGGGTTCATAGGCGAGTAACAGCCCGCTTTGTCGTGCCAGGTCTTCGGCAAAGTCAGCACAACGTAGCAGTGGGGATGTGACGATTTGCTGCCAGGGCAGATTAACCGGTATCTGACTGCGAAGCTGCGTCCATCCGCCAGGACTCAGAGCCAAATCTGTCTGCCCCCGATATTGCTCACCGCCCTCCACTTCACCGTGACGCAGTAAATCAATCACTGTTGTCTGGATCTGCTTCGCTTCCAAGCTGTTTCTCCCTCTGGATGGGTTTCAGCTGAGCCTCATCCTCCCGCACTGGCTGACAGGACAGTCGATTTCATTCTTCCGGCTCAACACTGAAAACAACATTGTTTAAGGCCACAATACGCACTTTTTTACCGGCAGGGCAATCGGGACCCTGAACTTTCCAGCTTGAATCATCCAGACGAATCTTACCGATGCCATCAACAATCGGGGTCTGTAGGGTAACCAGTCTGCCAATGTACTGCTCACCGCGGCGATTGAGGTTGGGTTCGTCACTGAGAATCGGGTTCTTCAGATAGTAGCGTCGCCACAGCACAATGCTGAACACCGACAACAAGGCGAAGATAAATAATTGAATCTGCCAGGCCATTTCCGGCATCAATAACAGAGCCAGACCAGTCATAAAGGCGGCGATGGCCATCCACAGTGCGAAAAAGCTGGGGGCCAGAATTTCAATAATCACCAGTAGCACCGCAAAAATCCACCAGTACCAGAAGTCAATTTGCCAGACCATGCTCAAGCTCCTTTCTTGCTGAAGGCTTCTTTGGCGAGTTCTGTAATACCAGCCACGGAGCCAATCACATTGCTGGCTTCCAGCGGCATCATAATGACTTTGTGATTATCGGCAGCTGCCATCTCTTTCAGGGCTTCCACGTATTTCTGAGCGACAAAGTAGTTGACCGCCTGGATATCGCCCTTGGCAATCGCCTCAGATACCATCATCGTTGCCTTGGCTTCGGCCTCGGCAAGCCGCTCCCGCGCTTCGGCGTCGCGGAAAGCTGCTTCACGGCGGCCTTCCGCTTCCAGTACTGCCGCCTGTTTTTCACCTTCGGCACGTAAAATTTCTGCCTGTCTATCGCCCTCGGCATCCAGGATATTGGCGCGTTTTTCCCGCTCAGCTTTCATCTGTCTGCCCATCGCTTCCACCAAATCGGCCGGCGGTTCGATGTCCTTGATTTCAATCCGGGTGACCTTAACCCCCCAGGGCGTGGTCGCATCATCGACTACCCCGAGCAGACGGGTATTGATTTCATCACGTTTGGACAAAAGTTCATCCAGGTCCATTGAGCCCATCACGGTGCGGATATTGGTCATGGTCAAGTTCAGAATCGCATTATCCAGACCATTGACTTCATATGCGGCCTTGGCGGCATCAATCACCTGGAAGAAGACAACGCCGTTGACCCGCACCATG
>JABURN010000126.1 GCA_014762585.1 Methylophaga sp. | reverse complement strand
TAGGTAGCAATAGCCATCACCAGTATTTCTCGATACTGATCTGGCCCGGGTCGCGCCGTGAATGCTTTTTCATGCCGCGCTGGTCAATCAGTAATTGCATCGTTTCCTGAATCATCGCCGGGTTGCCGCAGAGCATAACCTGACTGTCCGCCGGTGAGATTTCCAGACCAGCCCGGTGCTCAAGGCGACCATCTTCGATCGCCTGCGGGATCCGACCTGACAAGGCAAAATCACAGTCTTCACGACTGACGATGGGAATATAGACAAACGCCTCGGGGTGCTCAGCCTGGGCAGCCGCAATCGTCTCCTGATAGGTCAGTTCATTCTGGAAACGAACGGCGTGCACCAGCACGACTTTCTTGAATTGCTTCCAGACCTCAGTGGTTTTGATAATCGACAAAAATGGGCCGATGCCGGTACCTGTGGCCAGCAAATACAGATGTCGGGCTTCCGGAAGCTGATCGAGGGTCAACAGACCTGCAGCCTTGGGCGCTACTTTGATTTCATCCCCCGCCTGCAAATTCGCCAGCCTGGTGGATAACACGCCTTCTGGCACTTCGATAAAATAAAAATCCAGCGTCTGTTCGTCGGGCGCATTGACCAACGAGAAAGGCCGGCTGATTAGCTCTCCGTCGATATCCAATGCCAGTCGCGTGAACTGACCAGCCTTGAACTTGGGAAAATCAGCCTGAAGCCGCAGGGAATGCAGTCGATCATTCCACTGTTTGTTTTCTACTACCTTCGCATCCAGCCAATCGGTCATATCCCCTCCAGAATGCTTTCAAAGCGATGCTCGTTTATTGTCATGGTACTATCAATCGACTTTTTAAACGAAGTGAATTGCCCATGACTGATCTGTCAATTGTGCCTGCCGGTGAAGCCGATGCTGACGCCATTTGTCAGTTACTGTCAGCGCTGTTCAGTCAGGAAGCTGACTTTTCAGTCGACAGCGAAAAACAGACCAGCGCCGTTAAGGCGATCCTGTCCCATCCCGAACAGGGACAGATTCTGTTAGTAAAAAAAGATAACATCGTGGCGGGCATGGTCAGTCTGCTTTATCTGATCTCGACCGCGATGGGCGGTAAAGTTGCGATGCTGGAAGATATGATTATTGCTGAGGACTATCGTTCTCTGGGCCTGGGGAAACGGCTGCTGCAGGCAGCGATAGACTTTGCCCAGGATCAGGGTTGTCTTCGCATTACCCTTCTGACCGATGCCGATAATGATCGGGCTCAGCAGTTTTATCAGCAGCACGGCTTTGTCCGCTCCGCGATGATACCGATGCGAAGAGTCTTCGGGGATTGAGATGGACAACATCAGCCCGACACTGCTGTGGGAAATTTTCAAACATGTCAGGAGCTGGCTTGCCAACCTCAACCGCGCCGGATGGCAACGAAAACAGCAATCCAAACAGGCGCTGCAGAATGTGATTCTGGCGGCGCGGGAAACCGCGGTTTATCTGCGACAATTCAAAGACACCGGTAAACCGGACCATAGAACCGAGCGCCATCTGGCGACGCTGTGGACAAAACTGGGCTTTGAGCTTGAAGAACTGGGGCTGGATAAGCTGGCCAAGCGCTGCCATATCAGTGGCAGGCACTGGGCTGACCCTGAGTTCTACGATGCTGACTTTTTACAACAGGCCGATATCAGCCTGCAAAGCATGGAAAAACTGGCTGGCCAGATTTTATTAAAGCTGAAGAAATAATGATGCGAATGATGAAAAACGTTTTTTTACTGTTGCTGTTACTACCGTCACTGGCACAGGCCAAGGCACTTTGCCCCCAGTCTGTCACAACGGTTGAAATGAATCAGTGTCTGACGGTGAAACTGGAACAGGCCGTCAATGAACTGGACAGTAATCTGGATTTGATTCGAATCCGCTATGCTGCTGATCCGGTTTTGCTGAAATTGATTGAACAGTCGCAACAGAACTGGGAAGCCTATCGCAAGAAACAGTGTCAGAGTGTGTTCCAGCTCTATGACGGTGGCTCGATACAGCCGCTGATGACAGTGAGCTGTGCCATCCAACTGGCCCGAGAGCGTAATACCCTGTTGCGTCAGACCTATCTTGAAGATCGTTAAGCATGCCCTGAACTTGTTCAAAAACCGTTTGATCAGGAGTAAGCTGAAAACAGCTGCAGAAATTCTCAGCTAAACAATGAAGTCGACATCTACCCCGACCCGATGTCGGCTTGGGAGGGTAATGTGATGATGATGTCTAATGTTGTCAAAACTTATCTGGATGCCCGCGGCATTGATTACCAACTCAGTGCCCACAGCAGAACGGCAACCAGCCGTCAGTCTCCTTCAGCTGCGCATATCAAACCACACCAGCTTGCCAAAGCCGTGTTAATGAAACAGGGTGGGAAATACCTGATGGTGGTGGTGCCGGCTGACAGTCAGGTCGACACGCAGAGTGTTGACCGGGAAATGGACGGCCATTACGAGGTGGCACCGATGAACCAGGCAGAATCACTGTTCAGGGATTGCAAGCCCGGTGCGATACCGCCGCTGGGTAACGCCTATGGCATGGAAACCCTGGTCGATGAGGCCTTTGATACCTACACCGATGTGTTTTTTGAAGCAGGTGATCACGAACATCTGGTACACGTTGATGGCATCAGCTTTCACGGATTATTAAGTGATTGTCGTCATGGCCATTACAGCACCAGACCAGCCGCTGTCTGACAGATCAGTTGACACTCCCTGAGCGTATTGTACGCTCAGGGAGTGCTTAAAATTGCTCGTCAAAAAAGTCGCGGGCCGCGGCACAGTCTTTTTCTATCTGCGCCATCAATTTTTCCAGCCCCTCGAAGCGCTGTTCATCACGGATCTTGTGCAGGAAATGTACCTGTACATGTTCACCGTAAATCTCACGGTTGAAATCAAACAGATGCACTTCCAGCAGCGCCTTATCACCACCGATAGTGGGCCGGATGCCGATATTGGCAACGCCGTTGATCGGCTCTTCATCCAGACCAAAAAGCTGCACGGCAAACACCCCGTTAAGCGGAATCTTGCAGCGATGCAGATGAATATTAGCGGTAGGAAAGCCCATCTTACGGCCACGCTTGTCACCATGCGCGACCCGGCCACTCATCCGGTAAGGTCTACCCAGCAGACGTTCCGCGGTTTCCAGGTCGCCATCACGCAGCGCATTGCGGATTCGGGTACTGCTGACCCGTTGATGGTCGATAGCAAAGGTATGCATATTCACCACCTGGAAGCCATGATCACGGCCGGCCTGCTGCAGCATCGCAAAATCACCTTTGCGATGACGCCCGAAACGAAAGTCATCGCCGACCACCAGATAACGCACATTCAACCCTTCCACCAGCAGACGGCGAATAAAATCTTCGGCCGACATTCTGGCGAGATTCTCATTGAAACGCAGCACACACAACTGCTGGATGGAATAAGCGCGTAAAGCCTCGACTTTTTCCCGCAGCCGGGTGAGTCTGGCCGGCGCTTTGTCGGGCACAAAATATTCAAATGGCTGCGGCTCAAAGCTTATCACCACCGCTGGCAAACCCAGCATGTCGCCCTTCATCGCCAGTTGCGTCAGGACTGCCTGATGGCCAAGGTGGACACCATCGAAATTACCGATAGTGGCAACGCAGCCTCGTGGCGAGTCAGGCAGATTGTGTAAACCGCGAATTATTTTGGGCATGGTGTGAATTCAGACCGGAGTTGAAGCAGAACAGACTAACGGGAAATAAAAAAACATTCCAGCGGGCAAGGCCGCAATGATTACCTTATACTAGGCGGTTAAACGTGTTAGTTCAGCGGCCATCATGGCGTCAAAGCCAAAAAAACTGGATTATG
>JABURN010000186.1 GCA_014762585.1 Methylophaga sp. | reverse complement strand
ACCCGCGACCCCCGGCGTGACAGGCCGGTATTCTAACCAACTGAACTACCGCTCCACTTTTTTCTTTTCACCGGCTGAAACAAGCCGGTTGCGAGAAGAAGCGTGCAAATATACAGCAAAAATTTCAAAGGTGTTAGTGTTTACTGAAAAAAATTTCAGATTTTTTAATCCACCTTTTGCCAGAAACGCTGCTTGGCCCGCTGTAGCTTCTCGTAGCCTGCCAGTAAAGCTTGATGACGATCAAAGCCTTGCAGACTTAAGCCTGGTGTATGCAGTCCATGAAACACGGTTCTGCCTTCGACGATTTCAATGCCCTCATTCACGGTCTGCTCACCGTACATCTGTGCCAGGCCGCGGCGATAGTCATCATAATCGCGCTCGCTATGCCATTTGATATCCAGCAACGCACGAAGACAACGATAGAATCGCTGCTGGGCTTCATCGCCCTGCCCTAAAGACAGACACCAGTCGACCCACTCCAGCGCCTGCTCATCTTCCAGCGCCAGACACAGCATCAGTTTGATTTCGCCCAGACGCACACTGGCCCAAAGCGTACCAGGATCCGGTGCCAGACCAATAAACTGGGCAACCGGCGCATGATCGTTAAAACCGCCCTCTTCCAGCGCGATCAGCAGTTCCTGCCAGCTGTCACGATCGCCCTGTTTCAGTGACAGCAGTGCTTCGCGGAATAAAGCACCTTCATTATTATTTTCCCAGACCAGCTCATCGACCGGGTAAATATCCGACATGCCCGGCACCAGGATCCGGCAGGCATAGACATCCAGATGCCGGTAGTCGGCGATATAAATATCAAAGCCCAGATCATGAATGATGCTGGTCAGCCAGCTGAACTCATCACCGGTGCTGGCATCATGATCCCAGTCGACAAACTCATAATCCGGTTGTTCACGGAAAAAGTCGTAGGAAATGTAGCCACTGGAATCAATAAAGTGCATTTCCAGGTTTGCCGGCGAGGCGACTTCTTCCATGTCAAAGGTCGGCGGGTGAAATACGTCCAGCTGATCCAGGCCGCGTCCCTGCAGCAACTCGGTGACGGTGCGTTCCAACGCCACTTCAAAACTGGGGTGGGCACCGAAAGAGGCAAACACCGACCCGTCACGCGGGTTTATCAGGGTTACATTCATCACCGGGAACTGGCCGCCCAGGGAGGCATCCGCCACTTTCAGCTGATAGCCATGACCGGTCAGTTCTTCAAGCGCCGCTTTGATCTTGGGAAAACGATCGATTACGGATTGTGGAACCTCCGGCAGACAGAGACCTTCAGCAATAATCCGGTTTTTTACGTAGCGCTCGAAGACTTCTGACAGGCCCTGCACCCGCGCTTCATTTTGCGTGTTACCGGCAGACATGCCGTTGCTGACATAGATATTGCCGATGATATTGACCGGGAAGTAACGGACCGCATCATCTCTGACACGGGTATAGGGCACAGCACAGATACCGCGCTCGGTATTACCGGAATTGGTATCCACCAGTTGCTCTGGCGTGAGCTCCTGATTGGGATCGAAATGCGCCCACAGGTCTTCGTCCAGCAGGCCTTGCGGCATCTCACCGTTTTCCGACCTGAACCAGCGCTCATCCGGATAATGCACAAACTCGGCCTGACTGTGCGCTTCACCCAGGTAAAAGTCGGCGAAGAAATAATTACAGCTCAGGCGTTCGAAATATTCACCCAGCGCACTGGCCAGACAGGCCTTGGCACTGCTGCCTTTGCCATTGGTAAACATCAGCGGACAGGTTTTATCACGGATATGCACCGAATACACATGACTGACCGGATTCAGCCAGGACGCTTCTTCAACATCAAAGCCGAACTCTTTCAGCGTCTGTTGCATGGTGGCAATACTGGTTTCCAGATCCCGGTCTTTGCCCTTGATAAAAGTTTTTTCTGTCATCGTCATTCCAAAAAAGAACCCCCTGCCCGGCAAACGGACAGAGGGCTCTTCAGTCGTATTTAAATAAGATTACATTTCTTCAGCGGCGGCGATGGCTTTTCTGACCAGACGGCCTTCAGCACCACCGACATCTTTGGCTTTGATAGCTTCCAGATTTTTCGGCTCACCGACGATAATCGCACCGCCCATACCGGCACCGATGTGCGGTGTACATTTATAGACATAGATGCCTTCAACGGTGAAGGTGCGCTGGTAGTTTTCACCCAGCGCTGAATGCCAGGCTTCAGCACTTTCCGGAATCAGACCTTCCAGTGACTGGGTATCGTGGGTGGGCATGTTTTCCCAGGCCACGGTATCACCGGGCTGGATAGTCACTACCAGTGGATCGTATTTCAGACCGACCGCTTTCACGATATGGATTTCGCCACCTTCAGCTGCAGCGCTGTCATCCTTTTCAGGCAAGACTTCTTCTGCCTGAGCCGGTGTTGCTGGCGCATTTTCCAGCGATTCAAACTCTTTACCGACTTCGGCGACTTCATCAACAACGACTTCAGGCACCGATTCCTTGGCATCTTCCATGTGTTCAGTGGTGGTCTCGTTCAGGCCGCCTACTTCGTTCTGCTCCAGAGGTTGTGTGGTTTCATCTTTAACTGATGTCGGCGCCACGGCACTTTGCTCAGCGATATCCGCTTCGCTTTGTGGGGTCGGTACTTTGCCATAACGTTCCTCACTGTCATCAACAAATACCGTTGTCACCAGAACCACGACAAAAATCGCGACAACTGCCAAAATCGCCGCAACCATAATGGCATTTTTCTTATACATAATCCCTCCTGAATTTAAGAATACAAATCCATCATAACATCACTCTGTGACAGGCTTGTGTAGATAAAATCAAACGCTGTCCGCTTTATCTGTCATACTATGCCACAGACGACAAAATTCCACTGTCAGTTCCTGTCCGGCGTTCCGCCACAGTGTTCAACCCCCCAATCCCCTCGATTCAGGAAGCCCCAACAGGCACACTGAAGGCGACAGTTTCGCGCCGGATTTCAGCCGGTCAGTGTCGGGATTGAAATTATTTTTTGAGTATTTTTATGACATTTTCATCTCTTGGCCTCAACGATCAGATTCTGCAGGCCATTGCTGAACAGGGCTACGATCAGCCCACCCCGATTCAGGCTCAGGCAATCCCTGCCATCATGAGTGGCCAGGATGTGATGGCCGCAGCCCAGACCGGTACCGGTAAAACCGCCGGTTTCACTCTACCCATTCTGCACAAACTGGCATCCGGCAAACCGGCAGGCGCAAACCAGGCCCGAACGCTCATCCTGACGCCGACCCGTGAACTCGCTGCCCAGGTCGCAGACAGTATTCAAACCTACGGCAAACACCTGCGGCTCCGCTCTGCGGTGGTATTCGGTGGCGTTAAAATCAATCCGCAGATGATGAAACTGCGTCAGGGTGCTGATCTGCTGGTAGCCACCCCGGGTCGGCTGCTGGATTTATATCAGCAGAACGCCATTCGTTTTGATCAGCTGGAAGTACTGGTACTGGATGAAGCCGATCGCATGCTGGATATGGGCTTTATTCACGATATTCGCAAAATTATTGCGCTACTGCCGAAGAAACGTCAGAACCTGCTGTTTTCAGCCACCTTCTCCAGCGACATCCGCAATCTCGCCAAAACGCTGGTCAGCAATCCGGTGGAAGTCTCGGTGTCACCGGCCAACAGTACAGCGACGACCGTCAAACAGTGGATGGTGCCGGTGGATAAGAAACAGAAACCGGCCCTGCTGAGTCATCTGATCCGCGACAATAACTGGTTTCAGGTACTGGTGTTTTCCCGTACCAAGCATGGTGCCAACAAACTGACCCGCCATCTTGAAACTGCAGGCCTCAAAGCTGCCGCGATTCACGGTAACAAGAGCCAGGCTGCCCGCACCCGCGCCCTCGCCGAATTCAAGTCTGGCGACATTCAGGTACTGGTGGCGACCGATATCGCTGCCCGCGGTCTGGATATTGATCAGCTGCCGCATGTGATTAATGTCGATTTACCTAATGTGGCCGAGGATTATGTTCACCGTATCGGCCGCACCGGCCGTGCCGGCGCCACTGGTGAGGCAATTTCCCTGGTCAGTGCCGATGAAGCTGATCAGTTATTCGCGATTGAACGCCTGATTGGCAAAACCCTGGACCGGGAATA
Source organism: Methylophaga sp. (assembly GCA_014762585.1). GTDB lineage: Bacteria > Pseudomonadota > Gammaproteobacteria > Nitrosococcales > Methylophagaceae > Methylophaga. Next base: position 26,360 of record JABURN010000186.1, on the reverse strand, counting down.
TATCGACGACTTTGAGCCGGTGCATGAAGTGCCGGCATCAAAACCGGTGACCGCCGCCAAAGCACGCCGCCGTCGTCCTAAGAAACCGCGACCGGAGCATCGTGATGGTCAGCGCAGTGAAACCGCGCACAGTCAGAAACGCCGTCGCCCGTCCCACTCGCCTGCAGGCCGCCGCAACGGACGAAGCCGATCTAAACCTGCCTAGTACGCCCGGGCTGACGGGTGGTACGCAGATAAGGCTTGATGGTTTTGAAGCCGGCCGGAAATAGCTGGCTGGCTTCATCATCGCTGACACTGGGGACAATAATCACATCCTCGCCCTGCTTCCAGTTCACCGGGGTGGCGACTTTAAATTCAGCACTGAGCTGTATTGAGTCCAGCACCCGCAGGATTTCATCGAAATTGCGCCCCGTGGTCATCGGATAAGTCAGCATCATTCTGATGGTTTTATCCGGCGCGATAATAAACACTGATCGAACCGTGGCATTATTCTGCGCGGTGCGTCCCTGGGCACTGCCCGGCTCTTCCGCCGGCAGCATATTATATTTCTTGGCCACAGCCAGATCATTATCAGCAATGATGGGATAAGTGATTTTGTGGCCCTGGGTTTCCTCGATATCCTGCTGCCATAATTGATGATCTTCCACCGCATCAACGCTGAGTCCGATCACCTTGCAGTCTCGCTCGGCAAAAGCCTTGGCAAGGCCCGCCATGTAGCCGAGTTCTGTGGTGCACACCGGGGTGAAATCTTTAGGGTGAGAGAACAGGATGCCCCAGCTGTCACCCAGCCAGTCATGAAACTGAATTTTGCCTTGGGTGGTGTGGGCGATGAAGTCCGGCGCTGTATCGTTAATTCTTAAAGACATATCCGCCTCCTTTGATTAACTCAGCTGTATAGAAAAGCTTCAGCAATTCATACGCTTATCATAGCGCTAATTTCGGTTGGGAACAGATTTTATTAAAGTCCGGGGCGACTTAATCCTTATTGACTTCCCGCTTGTCGATATACATCAGCACAATCTGGCGATCGGTATAGATGTCGTTACCGCTGTCTTTTCTGACGGTGTCGTAAAATTCACGGAATTTGGGGTCCCGCTGTTTCATCCCATCCAGATCCTGCAACAGCACCTGTGCCTGGAAGGCTGTGGGCGCCGTGTCAAAGTGACGGGACGCACAGTAAATGGCGAGTGTCTGATCTGCCTGTTCCGCTTTAGCTTCATTGGATTCATCGAACAGGCAGTTATGATAGTTGGCCTGCTCCTCGGCGTAAGCACTCGTAGCCATCATAATCAGCAGCAAGCTGCTGAAGGTCATCACTTTTTTGTACATTGCTAGTCTCCAACAATTTCCCTGCTCAGACTCTGCAGCAATGCACTCAGTTCCTCAACACTGAACAGCTCATCACCCAGGCGATAAACCTGTTTTCCAACAATACGGTCTGACGGTAAGGCGCCCCAATAACGACTGTCACGACTGTGATCACGGTTATCGGCCAGGACGAAGACCTGGTTCTCCGGAACGGTAGTCTCGACCACACCCTCGGGGATCCGCTTCTGATTCTGAAGCTCATCGACATAATATTCCGACTGCCAGTGGCCATTAATGAACAGACCGCCGCCATGCACGGTGACCTGCTCCCCGGGCAAGGCGACTACCCGTTGCAATACTTCACGGTTGGTTTCAGGATGAATCAACAGCACGATATCTCCACGTTGAAGCGCAGGAGGCCGGCGGTTGTCAGCGGCAATGACGACCCAATCATGTTTATTGACGGTGCCTGCCATACTGTTGTCTTTGACCTGATGCAGGCTCAGCTGCAATTTCATACTCAGTGCCAGTGCCAGCCACAACAGGCTCAGGAACAGGAAAGTCAGCCAGAACAGCAGATAGTTCGGCCAGCGTTGGGACTGGCGCTGAATCATTGGACTCAAGTGGCGGGCTCGCTGCCATGCCAACCGCATCGTCAGCAGCCACAGCAGCGCAGAGAGCAACGGCAGCATAATCAGTGGCAGGGGCAGATTCAGTCGCCAGGGAAAAAGCAGCAGCGCAAAGCCGGGCAATATCACCAGCAGCATAAACAGCCAGGCCTCGCGCGCCTGTCCCAGATAATACAAACCCAGCCCGGGGGCCAGCACATTCATCCCCGCCGCAATTAACGGAGAGCGATGTTTGACACTGAGATCCTGCATTGGCATTTCTCCCTGTGCGTTGCCAGAAACCTGCCTGGCGGGTGATTACCAGTAAGCTATCCACACAGCCAGCACCCCGGCAACACCGGCCAGCAACAAAGGTAATGTGGCTCTGGTGAACAGCTGTTGCCCACCAATCAAACCACTCATCAGCCCTTTAACCAGACTGTTGGATGCGGCGGTAATAACCAGCGCCATCACAAACAGTCTGCTCGACAGATCATTATCCGTCATGCCGATAAGCGACAGCATCATCGCATCGATATCGGCCATGCCTGAGACTGCGGCCAGTATCATCAGGCCGGCATCACCGTAGGTCTCGCGCAGCACCACGCTAAGTAGCATCACCGCAGTCAGGATAGCACCGAAAGTTAATGCGGTTTTTAATTCCAGCGGGTTTTGTAACGTCGAGGAAGTACCCAGCGAACCGGACGTTTTTCCGAGACGATAGAGCACCAGCGGCAAATAGGTCACGACGGCCATTAACACCACTGGTGGCCATAGATCTTTTAATAATGAAGGCGCCAGCAGACCGACCACAATCAGCATCCTGACATAAGCCGTGCCGCAGGCTATCAGAATGCCGCTGGCAGCCACCGGCACCACAGCCTGATTCTGTTTACCCAGTCGCGATAAATGCAGGGTGACGGCAGTTGACGATGCAAGACCGCCAAACAGGCCGGTAAACAGGATGCCACGATGGGCGCCGCCGATTTTTATCGCAAAGTAACCCACAAAGGAAATGGCGGCAATCACCACCACCATCATCCAGATGCGATAAGGGTTGAGCGCTTCCCAGGGACCATAACCCTGATCAGGCAGTACCGGCAGCATCACCACGGAGATCAGCAATAGCTTAATGCCGGCACGGAGCTCTTCCAACTGCAGCTGACTGATCAGACCATGTAGTTGCGGCTTGTAACTGAGCAGCAAAACTGTCACCACAGCCGCAGCCGCGGCCTGGGTAATCGCGCCGGAAGTCGCCAGTGCGCCCAATACAAACACCAGCATAGCGGCCACCAGACTGGTAATCCCCCACTCGCCATCCCGGTGTTGCTTGATGAGAAAAATACTGCCGACAACCAGACTCAGTGCAAGGAATCCCAAGCCCAGAACCAGCGGCCCGAACAATTCGCCCAGCATGCCGAACACGCCACCGAGCAGACCAATCAGACCATAGGTCCGCACCCCGGCAATACGCTGACCTTCCAGGCTGTCACGTTCCTGCCAGCCGCGCTCGACACCTATCATCAAACCGATGGCCAGTGCCACCAGCAGGAAATACAGGCTCTCTGTTTCAGCGGTCATGGGTGTTCACTCCTGTGTCAGCATGCTTGAATGCGCTCTGTCCCGAAAAGCTCGCTTCATCTCACTCTGTTGTCTTGTCACATTCTATAGAGGATTATCTCCCCTTAAGCGACTCATAGCCGGACTTTAAGGGAATCGATGACTGACCGTCCAGTAACAAAAATTTAATCATTGTGTCAGTTGGCCGATAAATAAATTACAACACAAATAATATGTGTATTAATATCGGGATTCGGATTTGTTGATCATGGACGATTCGTAATAAGGGTGCTGAAGGTAAGGGATAAAAACCGTCAGCACTGGGGTATGAAACAACTGAACCATTTAACAGAACCCGGACAGAAGTATTTACCTTTCCTCGAATGTCTGGACCGGGTCAATCTCATCATTCAACGTGCCGATGATCTTGAGCAGATGATGCAATCCCTGCTTCATGAGATGTTGGCGATGTTCGATTGTGATCGCGCCTGGCTGCTTTATCCCTGTGACCCGCAAGCTGAGACTTGGGAAATACCGATGGAATGCACCCGACCGGCATATCCCGGCGCAATGGCAGCGGGTGTCAAACATCCGATGGAAGCGCACATTGCTGAAACCATGCAGCTGTGTCTTGATCGTCAGGAACCGTTCACGCTCAGACCTGGCATTGACGTCAGCGATCCCGCGGAAGCTGCCCGGCAATACCAGGTTGAGAGTATGCTCTGTCTGGCAATCTACCCTAAAACCGGCAAACCCTGGCTGTTTGGTCTGCATCAGTGCAGCCATCCCCGCGTCTGGCACACAAACGAAAAACGGCTTTTCAACGAGATTGGCAACCGTGTTTCAGAGGGTCTGAACAGCCTGCTTATCACCCGGGATCTGCAGGACAGCGAAGAGCGTTTTCGTCATGCCTTCGAATTCGCCGGTATTGGCATGGGTTTACTGACGATGGAAGGTCGCTGGATTCGTGCCAATCAGGTCATTTGTACGATGCTGGGCTACGAAGAGTCGCAGTTACAGCAGCTCACTTTCCAGGAACTCACTCATCCTGACGATTTGATTGCGGGACAAGATGAATTACAGCGCCTTGTGTCCGGTGAAGTCCCCTTTATACAGATTGAAAAGCGCTACCGGCATCGAAACGGTCATTATGTGTGGGCCAAGCTTACCACCAGCATTGTGCGGGATGATAAACAACAGCCTCGCTACTTTGTGTCGCAGATCGAAAACATCGATCAACGCAAACATGCCGAGGATGAACTCGCTCTGCTGAGTTTTGCACTGAATCGTGTCGGCGAAAGCGTCTTTCTGATGAGTGAAGATGCCCGCTTCCGCTATATCAACGATGAAGTCTGTCGTCAGCTGGGATATACGCGGGATGAATTACTTCACAAGCTGACTGTGCCGGATATCGATCCCGGCTGCCCTCTATCCCGCTGGCAAGCGCATTGGCAAGAGCTAAAGCGGGAGCAAACAATCACGCTGGAAAGCAAGCATACCAGCAAAAGCGGTAAGCAGATCCCGGTAGAAATCAATGCCAACTACTTTGAATACAACAATCAGGGTTATAACCTCGCACTGGTTCGTAATGTGAGCGAACGCAAGCGCGCAGAGCTGGCACAGCAGGAAGTTGAACAGGCTCTGCGCGAGCAGGAAGTAAAATTCCGCCAGATGGCCGAAAACATTGAAGAGGTTTTCTGGCTGACGGATATATCCAAGGAACAGGTGCTCTATGTCAGTCCTGCCTATGAGACTATCTGGGGACTGAACAGAGACAATCTCTACCAATTCCCTAAACAGTGGATTAATGCTATCCACCCAGAGGATCGGGACAGAGTCTACTGGGCAGCGCATCACCTCCAGGCCAGTGGCGAGTATGATCTCGAATACAGGGTCATCCAGCCTGATGGGACTGTGCGCCATATCCACGACAGAGCGTTTCCGATTCACGATGAATCGGGTGAAGCCTATCGTATTGCCGGTATTGCCCAGGACATCAGCTACCGCAAGGAACAGGCGGCGCACATCCATTATCTTGCCTATCACGACGCCCTGACAGATCTGCCAAACCGGGCACTGGTTATGGACCGACTGGCTCATGCCTCGGCCTAGGCTTACAGGCATAAGGAAATTCTGGCGGTGTTGTTTCTGGATCTGGACCGATTCAAGACGATCAACGATACGCTGGGCCATCCGGCCGGTGATTCGCTGCTGCAACAGGCAGCCAAGCGACTGAAAACCACACTGCGTGAGGAAGACACCATCGGCCGGGTTGGCGGTGATGAATTCCTGATACTTGTGTCGGAGTTGACGACACTGGAAGATGTCGGCCATGTTGCTGATAAGATTCTCAAGGCATTGTCCGCACCGTTTCTGGTTGCAGATTATGAGCTGCATGTCAGCGCCAGCATCGGTATCAGTCTTTACCCCCGTGATACGGATGATGCCGATGCCCTGATTCAATACGCCGATACCGCGCTGTACCTTGCCAAGGAGCAGGGCCGCAACACTTTCCGCTTTTTCAGTCCCGAGCTCGACAGCTCTGTCCGCACACGCCTGCACCTGGAGAACGACCTTCGCTCAGCGATCGATAAAAATCAGCTGTTTCTGCAGTACCAGCCCCTGATGGATCTCGAGACCGGTCATTGCAGCGGTGCCGAGGCACTGCTGCGCTGGCAGCATCCCGAGCATGGTCTGATCTCTCCCGATGATTTCATTCCCATTGCGGAAGAAACCGGTCTTATTATTCCTATTGGTGAGTGGGTGCTGGGTCAGGCCTGCCTGCAGGCGAGACTGTGGCAGGATGCCGGGATGGTTGATTTCCGGGTTTCGGTGAACCTGTCTCGGCGCCAGCTGGAACAGGCCGGCCTGCCAGCGACACTCAGACAAATACTGCACGAAACCGGCTGTCCGCCCCAGTTGCTGGAACTGGAAATCACAGAATCCAGCACCATGAGTCATCCCGAGCAGGCCATTGTTCGATTAAATGCCTTACATGAAATGGGTATCGGACTGGCACTGGATGATTACGGCACCGGCTACTCCAGCCTGGCTTATCTCAAGCGCTTCCCATTGGATCGGATGAAAATTGATCGCTCTTTTGTCGAGGGCATCCCGGATGACAGTGACGATGTCGCGATAGTGCAGACCACTATCGTGATGGCTCGCCAGCTGCGTCTCAAAGTCGTGGCGGAAGGCGTTGAGACCAGCGCACAGCGAGCCTTTCTCAAAGCACTGGGCTGCGATGAAATCCAGGGTTACCTGTTTGCAAAACCCATGTCCGCTGGGGATGTCAGAAACCATTGTGCTGTCGTGTGGGAAAAGCACAAAAAATAAATCGCTGAAACCGTTTTTAGTATTACAGGCGCTTGTCCCGCCACTGCCACCATGCCGCCAGGATTGAGCCGCTGATGTTATGCCAGATACTGAACAAAGCGCCGGGCAGGGCCGCCATAGCGGCAAAGTTTTTGAGGGCAAGCGCAACGGCCAGACCGGAGTTCTGCATGCCGACCTCAATGGCCAGGGTGCGACAGATGGATTCTGAATAGCCAAAACAACGTCCGGCCAGGTAGCCCAGCGTCAGACCCAGCGCGTTATGTAAAACCACAGCCGTTAAAAGTGCTAAAGACAGCGCCGCCATGCTGTCTTTATTCAATGCAAAGACAATCGCGATAATTAAAACAATCGCCAGCGTGGCGACTAACGGGCATACCCCCTGAACCGGCTTTATCATCCTCGGCAGAAACTGATTCAGCAGCATACCGCTGAGCACCGGCGCCACCACCAGCAGCAGAATCGTCTGCAGCATCGACCAGACCGGCACTTCAATCGCGGCATCGATATATATCCAGCTCAGCCAGGGCGTGAAAACCACCGCCAGTAGGGTAGACAAAGCCGTCAGCGTGATCGACAGGGCCACATTTCCGCCGGCCAGATAGGTCATCACATTGGAGGCGGTACCGCCGGGGCTGGCGCCCACCAGAATCAAGCCGGTCGCCAGTAAAGTTTCCAGGGCCACGCCGCGGCTAATCAACCAGGCCAGCAATGGCATTAATAAGAACTGCAGGCTGACACCCAACAGGATCAGCGCCGGCATCGTTAACACGCGACGGAAATCCTTCAGCGTCAATGTCAGCCCCATCGCGAACATAATCAGCGCCAGCAATGGCAGGATTCCAGGCTTGAGACTGACAAACCAGTCAGTCTGCCACCAGGCCAGCAGACAAAGCAGTATGGCCCATAGAGGCAGCAATCGGGTTAAGCTGAACATATGTAAAAAATTGTAAACATGGGCACTTGATACTTGCCTTGCAGGTCGGTCACATCATTAAATTAATCATTTTTACTACGCCAGTTAAGTCTGCCGGGAACTAAACAGGGCTTTCAAGCCACAATAATTCGGTCATACGCTGACCCAATGGACATTTTGCAACAGGATTCTTCATGCGACATCTAAGCTGGCTGTTACTCAGCCTTTTCTGCCTGACTGTTAATGCTGATGATGCCACACCGGTGTCGACTGCCTCTCCGACTCAATCCACTATCGCTGAAACCCTGACTCTGTCCGGCTCGCTGACTGCTGAAAGACAGGCCATGCTATCACCGCGGGTCGACGGCCTGGTCAAGGAAGTGCTGGTGGACGCCGGCTATGAAGTCAATCAGGGAGATCTGCTGATCAAGCTGGATCCGGCGATAGCCAGCCAGCAGTACGCTCAGACTCAGGCAGCCACCGCTGAAGCTGTCGCTGCCCGCAACGAAGCCCAGCGTCTGGTTAATGAAGCCGAAAGCCTGCGTAAGAAAAACTATATTTCCGAAAGCGAACTGGCCAACCGCAAATCCAATCTGGCCTTGTCAGAAGCCGCCCTGGTAGCAGCAAGAGCTGCCGAAAGAGCCGCGCTGGAACAGCTGCGTCGGCATGATTTACCGGCGCCGTTCAGTGGCGTCATCAGCGCCAAAATGACCGAGGCCGGTGAGTGGATTAACCGCGGCACTGCCGTGCTGGAGCTGGTCGCAACAGATAAGGTCCGGCTGGATGTCAAAGTGCCGCAGGAACAGTTCTCTTCTGTCAACGAGGACAGTCCGGTAGAGGTCATCCCTGATGTCTACCCCAACCGCCGTCTGCCGGGAAAAATCAATGCGATTGTGCCGGTCAGTGACCCACAGGCACGGGCTTTTCTGGTTCGGGTCGTGGTCGATGCCTCCGATATTGATCTGCTGCCCGGTACCTCGGCCACAGCCGTTATCGGTCTGAGTGGAGACGGTGGCCAGAAGCTGTTGATACCACGTGACGCGCTTTTATTGCATCCCGATGGTGGTTACAGCGTGTTTGTTGTCAGTGACGGTGTGGCCAAGCGTCGTCAGGTCACCATCGGCGAGCAGAGCCAGAGCGGCGTCAGTATCCTCAATGGGCTGGAAGCCGATGCCCGCGTCGTGACCCGCGGTAATGAAGTCTTGCGTGATGGTCAGTCTGTCACTGTCGTTAACCCATAACAGGCTGCTCTAATCATGCTGGAAGCCCCCATCAGAAACGGAAAACTGCTGACGGTCATTGTGCTGATTATCGTGGTGCTGGGCCTGGCCGCCGCCACCCGCATTCCGATACAGATGATTCCGGATCTGGATGTGCGCACCATCAGTGTTATCACCGGCTGGCCCGGCGCGACGCCTCAGGACGTGGAAAAGGAAATCCTGATTGAACAGGAACGTTACCTGCGCAGCGTGCCTAACATGACGCGGATGGAGTCTCTGGCCGATACCGGCCAGGCGCAGATTGAAATGGAGTTTCCCTTCGGTGTCGACATCAACGAAACCCTGATTGAAGTCTCCAATGCGCTGAGCCAGGTGCCGAGTTACCCGGAAAACGTCGATCAGCCCACCATTCGCAGCAGTTCCTTCTCTGAAAATGCCTTTATGTATTTTGCGGTCAAACCGCTGCCCGGCAATCCGCTCAATCTCGATATGGATATGGTTACCGACTTCGTCGATGATGACGTCCGGCCGAGGATGGAACGGGTCAGTGGTGTATCGGAGGTCCAGCTGCGTGGCGGCGCCGAGCGTCAGATTCAGATCACTATCGACCCGGCCAAACTGGCGCAGCGCGGACTGACTTTGACTGAAGTCCGTGATGTGATTCGCGAACGTAATAAGGACACTTCCGCCGGCGATCTCGATGATGGCAAACGCCGTTATTTCATCCGCACCACCGGCCGCTTTCAGGATATTGCCAGTCTGGAAGAGCTGACGCTGGCCCATCGCAATAATACCGATATCAAACTGAAAGACGTCGCCGAAGTGCGCCTGGATCACTACGAAGTCCGCAATATCGCCATCGTGAACAATGAAGAAGCTTTGACCATGGCGGTCAAGCGCGAGTCGGGTTCGAATGTCATTAACATCAAGCAGGAAATGCTGCAGGTGGTGGAGGAAATCCGTCAGGATCTGCTGCAGCCCAATGGTATGACCATCGAGTTGATTGGTGACGACGTGCGCTATGTGCAGGCCTCTGTCGATAAGGTCAGTTCCAACTTGGCGTTGGGTGCAGTGCTGGCGACGCTGGTCCTGTATCTGTTCCTGCGCTCGGGCCGTGCGACCCTGATCGGCCTGATGGGCATGCCGGTCTGTACCATCGCCGCCTTTCTGGGCCTGCTCGCCTTTGATCGGACTCTGAACGTCATTTCCCTGGCCGGTATCGCCTTTGCCATTGGCATGACCGTGGATAACACCATCGTGGTACTGGAGAGCATCGAACAGTGCCGCCGCCGCGGACTGGACCGGATTCAGGCCGCCATTACCGGGGTGCGTGAGGTCTGGACCGCAGTGCTGGCCTCAAGCATGACCACGGTGCTGGTATTCGCACCGGTGCTGTTTGTGCAGGAAGAAGCCGGACAGCTTTATTCCGATATCGCGATTGCGATTTCCACTGCCATCCTGGCTTCCATGCTGTTTGCTGTGGGTGTGGTACCGGCAGCCTGTGCCCGCGTCGGTTTCGGTGATGACCGCGATCATGGTGATGATCTGGCACATCCCGGGCCGATCCTCAAATCGGTGAGCTGGCTTAATGGCGGGCCGCTGCGCAGGCTGGCCTGTATCGTACTGATTTTTGCCGGCACCATGGGCGCCGGCGTCTATCTGATGCCGCCAGCCGAATATCTGCCGGAAGGCGAAGAACCCAAGGCTTTCAGCGTGATGACCGCCCCGCCCGGCTATAACCTGTCGGAAATGCAGAAAATCGGCGATGAAATCCGTGGTCACCTGTCCACGGCACTGGATGCTGATCCGGCCAAGTTCGATAACGGTGAGCATGAACTTCCCTCGCTTAAATATTACTTCCAGCGCATTGCTCCAGGCGTTGTCTGGGTACTGAGCGAACCCACCCGTGGTGAAGATATTGAGCCGATGATGAATGCGCTGACCGAGATGTTTGAAAGTTATCCCGGCATGCGCGGCTTTTCCCACCGCGGGTCGATCATCGCCAGTAACCAGGGCGGTACCCGCGCGGTGAATCTGGATATTTCCGGTGCCGATCAGGAAAGCCTGTACACTACCGCTGAGAACGCGCTGCGCAGTGCCGAAGCCCTGTTTGGCGACCCGCAGATTGAATCCGAACCCGCTGCCCTGTCACTGGATCAACCACTGGTGGAAGTCAGGCCGCATTGGGATCGGCTGGCCGAGGTGGGAATGACTGCCGATAATTTCGGCTACACCGTGGCGGCATTGAGCGATGGTGCCTATGTCGGCGAATTCTTCATGGATGATGACAAGATTGATATGTTCATCTTCAGCGCCGCCGGTCAGAACCAGAAGCTCTCCGATCTATCAACGATGCCGATTATGACGCCGGAAGGTACCGTGCTGCCGCTTAACGCGCTGGCCGATATTATCGAAACCGTCGACAGCGATCAGCTGCGGCGGGTTGATGGCCGCCGTACCGTAACACTGTCGATTATCCCGCCGCGTGAAATCGCGCTGGAAACGGCCGTCAATATGGTTCGCACCCAGATGCTGCCGGAAATGCAGGCAGCAGGTGAGGTCGCCAAAGGCGTGTCGATCACCATATCCGGCGCCGCTGATCAGCTTGATGCGACTCGTGAATCCCTGTCCAGCAACCTGGTGATTGCCTTGATTCTGATCTACCTGTTGCTGGTGGCGATTTTCAGTCACTGGGGTTATCCACTGCTGATTCTGACCACGGTGCCACTGGGCATTGCCGGTGGTATTGTCGGTCTGGTTGCCGTCAATCATGCCGGCCCCCTGCTTAATATGGTGGGATTGCCGGCGATTATTCAGCCTTTCGATATGATCACCATGCTCGGTTTTGTCATTCTGCTGGGGACCGTTGTCAACAACCCGATTCTGATCGTGGAGCAGACCCGCAGTAACCTGCGCGATAAGAGTATCTCGATACCCACGGCCGTGAACCAGGCCGTCGCCACCCGCCTGCGGCCGATTCTGATGTCGACTGCGACCACGGTATTCGGTCTGGCACCACTGGTGTTTATTCCGGGTGCCGGTACCGAGCTCTATCGCGGCGTGGGTATCGTGGTACTGGTCGGTATTCTGTGCTCAATGATTGTGACGCTGACTTTCCTGCCCAGCCTGCTGATCACGGTGATGTCATGGACGCAGCGACGAAATCAGCCCCGGCATTCTGGTACAGAAACACAGGAAGCATGAAGCTCAATCAGACTCATGCTTTTTGAGATAGCTGCCAAACTGGAAAATACAAAAGCCGATAAACGACAGGACTAGAGCCACCTCGTAGCGGCTGTAGGCCACCGAAATGCCAATCGCCCCGGTCAGCCAGATGCCAGCTGCATTGGCGGTGCCTATCGCCTTGCCTGCTTCTTTGATAATGGCACCGCCACCGATAAAGCCCATGCCCGTGATAACGCCATACATCACCCTGGCCTCGGCATCACTGCCCTCATAGACATCCATTGCCACCAGCATGAAGGCACAACAGGCAATCGACACCAGCGGGTAAGTCCGCAGACCCGCCCCACGCGCACCGTATTCCCTGTTCAGTGCAATCGGCAATGACAGCACAAAAGCGATACCGATCTGAGTCAGATTAAACTCGACCAGGGCAAAATCGATTTCAGGCATGGTGTTCTCCCTGTTTATTGATCACGCTTCATTCCGTAGCCTCTTCAGGCTGCTCCACAAAAATCAGCTCATCCACCGCAAAACCTTTTGCTTGTGCCGCGGCGATGAATTCTGATTTGAGCTTATCAGAGACCTGCGGCTGACGCGCCAGCAGCCATAAATAATCCCGACTGGGGCCACTGATAAAAGCATACTGATACTGTGGATCCAGTTCGAATACGATATAGCTGCCGTAAAAAGGGCCGAAAAAGGACACTTTGAGATGGGCTGTGTTTTTATCCTCGACAAAATAAGCCTTGCCTTCGGCTTGTTCCCACTTCTCGTCAGCGGCTGAATAGCCCCGGTTAATCACGCGGATTCCGCCATCATCACGCAGCGAATACTCAGCCGTGACCTGGCTCAAACCGCGTTCAAAGCCATGATCCAGACGGGCAATTTCATACCATTTACCCAGATAGGCCTCGACCTCAAATGACTGTACTGGCTTGATACCCTCGGGCACCGTGGTACAGGCGCTGATGAACAGCAACAGAACAACCATCAGATTTAGACGCATATTTCACCTTGTGGCAGTTAGTTTTGGTTTATGTCGAAATCAAATGCCTCACTCAGCGAAGCCGATCTTTCCCGCCTTATTGAGATGGCCTGGGAAGACCGCACGCCATTTGAGGCCATAGCATCAGTGTATGGCCTCAATGAAGCCGAAGTCATCCGGCTGATGCGTCATTCGCTCAAACCCGGCAGCTTCCGTCTCTGGCGTCAGCGAGTCAGTGGCCGTAAAACCAAACACAAACAGCTTCGCCACCCCGACGTCAAACGGGCATACTGCCCCACTCAGTACAAACCCCGCTGAATCAGCGCTGGGCCAGTAACTGTTGTAAAGCCAGAGGCAGTTTGTCGCGTAATCGCTGACTGATGTTGTTTTCATGACGCTGCCATAAAACGCCGAGATAAATAATCAGCAAACCGATGCCGCTTAATATGACCGGAAACAGCAGACTGTCTTCAAATACCTGATGTGACAGATAGCCCAGATAACCCGCCACCCCCAGGGCACCGAACACGACAAACACCCGCCGCAGCAGGATTACACCAAGCCCGATCATCAGCAGGTTGATCATAAAGTAGCTGAATTTGGCCAGTTCGCTGTCGCTGTGCTGCATCGATAAGCCGCACCAGAATGTGAGCACCCCGAACAGATACAGCCAGAAGGCATAATCAACCTGAGTCTGGCGGCTGCGAATATCTACCCAGAAAGCCAGCAGGGTCATCAGTAAGCCGAAATACATTGACACCAGCGCCCGGATTTCAAAGTCCAGCCGGTCAAAAGCCAGCCAGGCCGCCAGATCCATCGACAGATACCATAAGGTCACCGCGATCGGCATTAACAGGAAAGGATATTTATAGCGCCAGGCCATCGCGGTGCCCACCGCCAGCGTCACCAGTTCCAGGTACAGCCAGTGCCACTTAATATAACGATGATAGTCCCGATAAACGCTGTCATCCGGCCACCAGCCCATCGCCTGCTGCAGGCCATAGACTGCCAGCGGGGTCAGTGCCACCACAAAGGTCGCACAAAGGCCTGCAGGCACAGCATAGCCACGGCGTTGAAAAGCATCACTGAGTTTTAAGCCGGCACCGGCATAAAGCAAAGCAATGAAAAAGAGCCCCCAGCCGCCGAAACTCTCCCAGCCCAGGGTCATAAACAGGGTCATGGCGCCAATCGCGATCAGCCCGCCCAGGTAATAGAGCACATGGGTGAAATCAAACACCGGCCCACTGCCCGGCTCTGCATGCAGGAACGCCATTAAGGCCTCGGCCTGCTGTTTGCTCAGGATTTGCCGGCTCACTGCAGCGTCCAGCTGCTGTTTGCTGATTTTCATTTAGCCACCAAAATTGATGTCAGCCACCGCTTTGAGGCCGATATAAAAACTGCAGAGCCAACCGATCATAAACACCAGAGAACGGTAAGGTGCCATATCCAGCATATAGAACAGCGGGTGCGCCAAACGGCTCAGTAAGAACAGTCCGGCAGCATAGCTGAACTGAGCCAGATCAGTACCTGAAACGAAAGCAAGTACACACACAGCAGAATAGAAAATAAGTGCTTCCCAGGCATTTTTCTGTGCTGCCAGGACCCGACCGCCCAGGCCGGTCATCTGTGCCTGCTGCTGCCTGGGGTGATGATTATCAAAACGGCCGAACTGACGATAGCGAAGATAGCCCCCCAGCACCGCCAGTAGCATCGGTAACAGAGATACGATAAACAGAACTTCAAACAGCAATGGCATCATGGTGATCCTTCAGGGTCTCAATGAAAGTTGTCTGAGCGCTTTCAACAGCGCCTGATTAAATTTTTCCGGTGACTGGATCTGCGGCGAGTGGCCCAGCTCCGGAAACAGCTGCAGGCGCGCATCCGGTATCTGGCTCACGCTGCTTGTTGCCAGCTCGCTGTAGTTACCCAGTCTTTCCCGCACCGCCTGGTCAGCAAAGCCCTTGCCCACTGCGGTATTATCCTGCTCGCCGATAAACAGCCAGGTCGGTACCTGCAAGTCCTCAAACTGATGAACCACCGGCTGGGTCAGGATCATGTCGTAGATTTTGGCCGAGAGCCAGGCCGACTTTTCGCGCTCAGCGGCAAACTGGCCTGCCAGCATCGCCACCCAGATATCGTAATCATCCCGCCACTCTCCGGCATAGTAGGTGGTTTGCTGATAGCGCTTAATGCCTTCAGCATCGAGTTTTAACTGTTGCTGATACCAGGTCTCAATCTCAATATAAGGCACGCCTTTCTGCAGCCAGTCTTCCAGCCCGATCGGATTCACCATCAGCAGTGCCTCAACCTGCTCTGGATAAAGCAAGGCATAGCGGGTGGCGAGCATACCGCCCATGGAATGAGCCAGCAGGCTGAAATGTTTAACATCCAAATGCTCGAGTAAAGCACGGGTATTGGCAGCCAGTTGATGGAAACTGAACTGATAATCGAGGGGTTTGGATGACTTACAGAAGCCGATTTGATCGACGGCGATCACCCGATAACCGGCCTCACTGAGGGCTTTTATCGAATCACGCCAGGTGGCTGCACAGAAGTTTTTGCCGTGAAACAGCACGATGGTCTTGCCGTTGGCCGCCTTGTCCGGCGCCACATCCATATACGCCATCTCCAGTTGCTGCTGTTGTGATGTCAGCGAGAAGCGTTCAACGGGATAGGGATAATCAAAATTTTCCAGGCGAAAGCCGGTATCGGCCTGACTCATGCTGCTGAAAACTAACAGACTCATAAATAAGATGAGCTTTGCGTGAAACATCATTCCTCCCTAGTTATGCCTGGCGGCGGGCCACCACAGCTGACCGGTATAGCCAGACTGACGAAACTGACTCACTCTGGCCTGGACAGGCGCTGATAACAGATAATCCTGCAGCACACTGGCGCCCGTAGCATTAATGCCTGCCTGGTTTTCCGGGTTGACCAGACTAATGGCCATCACTCGCTGCAGGAGCGGATCTGCCGAGACCAGGATCTTCAGATCAGGCTGCTGTTTCTGACTGAAACGGATAAACGGATCTGCGCCCCAGAGGGTGTATGCGTCCAATTTATCCGCCTGTTTCATGGCCTGCCCTTTAGCTACGTTCTTATCGACTAGCCACCCGCGTTTATCGGTCCTGCCGGACTGCTGCAAGAGTAGAACAAACCGCGCAGTCACACCGATGATTTGATTCAGCACAAAAGGCTGCTGATTGTCGGCTAGCTGTGTCAGCGCTGGTGCGGCACGGGTCATGCCTTCGATGCCAGCCGGGTCCGATGAAGGACCAATCAGTACCTGCTGATGGGCAAACACCATTTGCGGCCAGCTACCCAGGCCATTCAGTACAAAGTCTTCAAATGCTGCCTTGCCGTAATGCGCTATCAAAAGATCCGCTTGCCCCCGCTGAGCGCGATCAAACACATCTTCGCCGCCATAAAGCGCAACGCGGTAACCGCTGATTGTCTCAAAATCCTGCAGCAGATAAGTCATCAGGCCACTCTTATAAGGCGTATTGACCACTGCCAGCCGGATGATTTTGTCATCTGCCTTCAGCGGGCTGATGCACAGAATGATCGCCAGGCACAGCAGATAAAAACCAGTGCTGAAAATCCTCATTGCAGCGTGTGCTCGAGAAAGTTCAGAAAACGTTGCCAGGAACGACGGTCGGCTTCGGCGTGGTAACGATCGTCATTCCATTCAGTGAAGGCATGCCGCGCCCCGCCATAGGCAATCATTTCGTAGTTGTCATGTTCCTGTTCCAACTGTTTGGCCAACTGGTTGAAGTCATCAAGGCTGATATGTCGATCGGCGGCGCCATGCAGTATCAAAAGCGCACCCTGAGCCTTTTTGTAATCCTGCCCCTCAGGCGTGGCGAGGCCGCCATGAAAACTGACAAAGCCCCTGTATTCTGCGCCGGCACGCGCCATCTCCAGCGCCCCGGCGCCACCGAAACAATAGCCCATTAACACCGCATTGCTAATGTCAGCACCGAGCGTCTCAGCCTGCTTTAAAGCTGCCTCAATCAAGCCCCGCATTTTGGCCCGGTCCTGATACAGCTCGCCGGTATGCTGGCGTTTATCTTCATCTTTAGTGGGACGGATACCAGCCCCGAACAAATCGGCTGCAAACACAGCATAGCCCTGCTCAGAAAGCATGTGTGCCCGTTTTATCTCGTAGTCTGTCAGGCCATTCCAGTCATGCAACAACAAAACCAGCGGCTGATCTGCCTTGTCTGCGAGATAATAGCCCTGGTAACGCTGATCCTGATAGGAGTATGTCACCGGTTCGGCTGATAATTGCGCTGACAGCAACAATAAAGCCAGTGCCATCGATTGTTTGATCATGGTTTCTCCTTGTCAGGCATGCCTCTCCGCTAAATCCGGGAACATTCGGCTCGCCGTTTACTGGTAGCGACCGGCGGTAATAAAAATACTGAATGATTCGCACCAGATAATGGCGCTGTTATAGTCGGCCGGATTAATTTCCGGCGAAAGCTTGAACATAAAGTTGTTAAAGGTCCTGACCTCTCCGGCCTGAACCATCTTATCCTTGTTGGCTTCAAAATCGGCTTTGGTCTCAACAAACACCGGCGACAGATACAACCGGTAATCGGGCCCTGGTGCAATCCGACCATCAAAGGAAATCGCTTTGTCGCTGATATAGAAAGTGCCATCTCCGAAATGCAGTGCATCGCTGTCTTCCAGATTGGGACTGAAATGGCCGGTGAAAAGCGCCTTGGAAGCGACCTCGCCGACTTGTTTGTCATCCGGCGCCGGCGGTTGGGTCAAAATCGGCAACAGGTAGATACCGACAGCAAAACCTATCCCCAGAAATAAACCATGAGACAGCAGTAATAGCAGCTTTTTCATCTGAATATGTCTCCGTTTAACACGAGCTGACTTTTATCCGGATTATTGCCAGCCAGCACAAAAATTTACTGATAAAGCTGATGGATTTCCTGTTGATTCTTCTGCATTTGCGACTTTAGATCACGGATTTGCTGCTGATATTCCGCATCCACCCTGTCCATCTGTTCAAACAGCCCCTGTTCCCGGGTGGCCATGCGGCCGTCTTCGGTGGTGTAGGTGCGTTGTCTTAACTGATTAAGTTCTGTCTGGCGATCCTGCTGCAGGCGCTCGATTCTGGACGAGAGTTCATCATTTCTGCGTTTCAGCGCATGTACCTGATTGACCCGGGACTCTTCCCGGAAGCGCTGAGTAATTGTTTGCTGGTTCTGTACCGCTTGCTGATCCGGTTTGCGGCTGTCAATTTCGATGATTTCAGCCTGCTTGCCACAAGGCTGATCACTGAAGCTGGTATTGCCATTGACGGTACATTTATAGATATCCGCTTTGACTGACAGTGCCAGCATGAGCCCGAGCAGAATAACAGCGGAGCGCATGACTAATCTTCCAGGTGGTATTTCACGATGCGCTCGACTTCATTTTTCGAGCCCAGAATCACCGGTACCCGCTGGTGAATGTCTTGCGGCTGAATTTCCATAATACGCTGGTAGCCGGTCCAGCTCATGCCGCCGGCCTGCTCGACAATGAAGCTCATCGGATTAGCTTCGTACATCAACCTCAGGTGGCCGCCCTGCTTCACCAGGCGCGTGTCCATCGGGTACATAAAAGTACCCCCACGGGTCAGGATACGGTAGATTTCGGCCACCATGGACGCATTCCAGCGCATATTGAAATTTTTTTCGCGGCCACCGTCTACGCCCTGTATACATTCATCAATATAGCGACGCACCGGCGCTTCCCACAGGCGATGGTTGGACACGTTAATCGCAAACTCGGCGGTATCCTTGGGAATATTCATTTTGGGATGCGTCAGAATGAATTCACCGACATCGCGATCCAGCGTAAAGCCATTTACCCCGTGTCCCGTGGTCATAATCAGCATCGTGGACGGACCGTAAATACAGAAACCGGCACAGACCTGCTCGGTGCCTGGCTGCATGAAGTCCTTAAGCGAGGGATTTTTGGTCTTTTCCGGGCAGCGCAGAATCGAAAAGATGGTTCCTACCGAAAAGTTAATATCGATATTGCCCGAACCATCCAAAGGATCAAAACAGATAAGATATTTGCCTTTCGGATAACGCGCCGGGATCTGAATGATTTCCTCGTTTTCCTCGGAGGCCATCGCTGCCAGGTGACCGGTCCATTTAAGATGATCGATCATGACCTCGTTACTGATGATATCCAGTTTTTTCTGGCTTTCACCCTGCACATTTTCAGAGTCGGCATAGCCACCCAGGCCGGACAGACCGATTCGGCCCACCAGATGCGAGATTTTCTTACAGGCGCTGCTGATATCACTAAGCAGGCCTGATAAGTCACCGGTTGCACCGGGATGCGCTCGCTGCTCCTCGACAATAAACTGGATAACGGTTTTACCGTTGTCAGACATAGGCCATCCCTCTGTTTTCAGCTCCGGATAAAGACTGTTCTCAGACAGCTTATAACTCAGAGATTAAACCAATTTTTCAGCTTTGCCAAAGACAATAGCAAAGACAAAAAAGCCTGCTGAAAAGCAGGCCTTTTTATGCTTTGAACACAGAATCTGATTATATTTTAACCAGAATCTCGCCCATGCCGATGCCGGATAAATCGCCGGCATAACGCTGCACCCGCGAGAAGGGTTCCACCCGGGCAAACTCGGAATCGAGTTTTCTGAATGAGGCGAACATCAGTGGCAGGAACGCCAGCGTATGCGAGCCACAGTCATTGAAATTGGCGGAAATCCCTTTTTCTGGTGCCTGTTGCAGCAGCAGCGTGCCGCGTTTCATGGCATAACCGAGATGCGCACCAACCTGACCCAGTACCGCAATCGTGCCGGAAACCATACGCGAACCGCAGTAATCGCCGGCATTGCCTTCTATCAGAATCATGCCGCGACGCATATGATCGCCGGTGCGGGCACCGGTATTGCCCGTGATGACGACGGTGCCACCGGTCATGCCGTTTTTGTAGCCAATCCGCGCTGCACCGACAAAGTCACCGGCATTGCCGTTCACCTTGATAAAACCTTTTTTCATCTCACAGGCGGTATAAATGCCGGTGTTACCGTTAACAATGATCTCACCGCCCATCATAAACTGGCCCAGATAGGCGCCGGCATTACCGTTCACGGTAATCGTGCCGGTGGTCATGCCGTGACCGATGTGATCCAGCTTATCGGTGGCGTTTTCAAAACGCATCACAGCGGGATCGTCACCGTCGATATCAAACAGCTCATCCACCCGCAGTTTCTGATTGCCCACCACCAGGGTCAGCGCCGCAATATCCTTGACGCTTTTACCTTCCAGTTTATCCACCGTCAGCGGCGAGCAGTCCACCCGCTGGGCCGGGGCTGATTTCAGAGTCAGAATCAATTCGCTCATGCCATGATCTCCTGCAGGTGAAAGTGGAACGGTCCCAGCTTGCCGCCATAGTTACCGGCACTGATGCGGCGTATGCCGTTTTCGGCACCCAGTTCACAGGCAGCCTGAATACCGGCGCGCATCGCCTTGTTGATGTCGGCTTCGGTCAAACCATCGATAACGATTTCCATCACCGATTCCACTTCCGGCGACAGCTCGGTTTTGGTCTGACCTTTCAGAGTCGGACAGAAGGCATCGTTGGTCGAGGCATTCAGCGCCTTGTATTTGGAACCCACTTTGGAGCCACTGCGAACCACCCCGCCCGGGAACGGCATGATGACATTGGGCAGTTTACGCATTTCGCGAATCGCGGCTTCACAGGCTGCCAGCGCCTGTGGCTGGGATTCAGCCAGGATCAGGAAGTTACCACCACCGACCGAGGCACGGATCCCGGTGGTTTCTTCTGCCAGGAATTCGCCATCCATGACCGGAATACGCCAGTAGCGCTTGCCATCGATCATTTTGGAAATCTGATAGCCATCGCCGAAGAATCGCAGATTTTTACCCAGTGGAATTTCTTTCTCTTCCTGGTCCATAGCAAGACCTGAGAATAAGGCTGAAGTCGGAGAAGTAAGTACACACTGACCCGCTCGGGTTTCCACCTGTTTGGCCAGACCTTTACCGCCCATCGCAAAAATCAGACAGGCGACGCCCGGACGGCCATCCGGTGTTTCATGTGGTTCCAGCGTGCGCTCGATACCGGCTTCGCAACCGCAGGCAATCACCGAGGTCGCGAAACCAGTAAAGGCCTGGGCCGAATTCATCGCCCATTCCAGGTTCTGCGCAGTGATGATGACGCGGGTGCCGCGCATCGGAAAGGCTTCCGCGAAGGTTTCGTCAATCGTGACGCCGTTGATAATCATAGTTTACCTCCTTGTTTCAACGGCTGAACGGTCAGGCTGCCACGACCGTCATCGACGATTTCATCATCGCTTATTTTGAAGTTACCCATCTTAACCGTGTGATATTTATCGAAATAGGATTTCAGTGATTTTTCAATCGACGCATCATAGTTCGGTTTGACCACATGGGTGGTGCCCCAGCTGATTTTAACCAGCTCACCGTTTTTGACCACCATATTGCCATCTTTGAACACATAATCCGGGCTGCTGAACATTTTTTCACGGTCCGGTTGATCACTGTAAACAGTGATATCGGCCGCGGCCCCTACGCCCAGATGTCCGCGATCTGCGAGACCCAGCAGTCGGGCTGCACCGGCGCGGGTCATGGTGGCGATGTCATACAGTGAATATTCGCGATCAATGGATGCCAGGTGAGTAGCCTTCTGTGCTTCCGGATGCAGCGTTGACAGCATATCGTTGCGGAAGGACTTGTCCATCAGGAGCTTGATCAGGTGTGGATAACTGGTGAAAGGCGCCCCGTTGGGGTGATCAGTCGTCAGGAAGATCCGCCATGGATCATCGACCATCAGGAAGGTCTCCAGACCAATCATCCACTGCAACGCATTCACAAAGCTCTGATCTTTGTATTTGAACGGCACCACACCGCAACCGGCATCACATTCGATGTCCATGCACACCCATTTGTTCGGATGCGCATGCGGCGCCCCGGCAAACTGGCGCATGTTGTCACCGGAAGCGGTAACGGTCTGACCAAACAGAATCTGGCCGACGTCGACGGTAATATTCTTGTTACGGTTAATCGCTTCGGCAATTTCCGCGGCACCGGAAGAGAATTTGAAATCGCCTTCAGTGCCATAACTGTGGAATTGAATATGGGTCAGATGCATCGGCAGACCTTCGATACCCTGAATAGTATCGAGGGTGGTGTCCTTGTTACCGGGCACACCGAGGTTACAGCCATGCACATGCAGTGGATGCGGCACGCCCAGTTCGGTCACAGCCCGTGACAGGCGCTGCAGAATCTCACGCGGCGAGACATCGTAGAAGGTGTTCTTCTCATCCAGATCCAGCTTGCGCTGATTGAATTTAAAGGCATTGATACCACCCGGATTCACCACTTTCAGGCCCAGTGCCTGGGTATGGGTCAGGATCCAGGCAACATAGTTGTTAATCGCGTCCTGATCGGCGTTGGCCGCCATCATCCTGAGCAGGAAATCATCACTGCCCAGCATTGCATAACCCCCTTTATCGATGATCGGTGTGTCATGCATTTCCATATGCGCCTGGCGGGCATTGATCGGCAATACGGCCGGTTCAAAGCCGGCGGTATAACCCATTTCCGCATAACGGTAACCGGTGGTCAGCGTACTGGGCGCCGCATGACCGCAGCCACTGCGCATCAGCTCGGTACGTTCAATCAGGGATTCAGCATGATCTTCGGGCAGCATGGTACGGGCAATATTGACCTTACCGCCGCCGATATGGGTATGCATATCAATCGCGCCGGACATGATGATTTTGCCACGCACATCGATTTCTTCGTCGATCTTGCCGTCACTGGGTGCATCGACAATACGACCATCACGGATATAGATATCGCGAACCACATCATTAATGCCATGTTCAGGATCAATAACGCGACCGCCTGTGAGTTTAGTAAGCATCTTGGTCTCCGTTTACAGGGCTTGTTCAACAGCAGTCAGCACGTCATAAGTGCTGGGCAAGCCGCTGTCACGTAATTTCTTCAAAGGCACTGAGACGACACTGTCGCAGCGGAATGTCCGGCCAATATGATCAATACCGGGTACGCCGACCGGAATAAACACTTCCGGTTCCTGCTCAAAAGTCATCCCGGAGCGTCCCAGCACAATGGTCGTAGCATCCGTCTTCGGTGGTGTACCTTCGGTATTGAAACTGGACACCCAGAGCAGCACATCCACTTCGCCTTCATCCAGCATGCGCTGGCCGCGGTTCATATACGGATCATAGTCAGGCATATTGCGGCTGAAGCTGGTGCGCATCGGATAGCCGGATTGCCATGAAGAAACGGCGTTGACCGTGGTGTCTCCCTCTTTGCCCCCCAGCGGCAAACCATTACAGCGAACCGATTCGTTAATCTCTTTAATCATCTCGCAGATATTCTGAATAGTGACTTCAGCATGGTCATGATTAAGCTGGGTACCTGACCAGGCGATCACACCGTAATCCGCCGTGTGCAGCTTTTCTGCGATTTCATTGAGTTTGGAGACAGCGATGCCGCCGACAGTCTCTGCCTGAATCTGTCTTTCATTGGACAGAGCGCGCAGCACGGATATCACTTCCGGCAGGTCGGCATCATCACATTCAATCACTTCCGCCTTGCGACCGCCCGGCGAGGTTGAGGCATCACCTGAAGGTTTTTTGCCGAGATAAATAATCTCCCTGCTTTCCACATCCTGGTCAAACATGCTTTCTTTTGGCCAGATGACGCGTTCAAAAAAGCGCGGGAATGAGGATTCAATATCGGTACCGACGACCAGCAGTACATCAACCCGGTTACGCACTTCGGTCAGGGTCGTGGTCATATACCCACTGTCCTGCAATACCAGAATATTGCGGAAGGCGGCATCAGAAAACTGGCTGTCAATCGTCGCCCGGCTGATATCAGCCAGCGCCATGGCTGCGCGGGCGCCATTCAAATCCGTTCCCATGCCGCCAATCAGCGGCTGTTTGCTGTTTTTCAGCAAACCGGCGATATGGCTGACCGCTTCATCCAGTGAGACTTCCTTTCCCTTGATTCGTGGCGAAAGATCGGTCAACGGCGTTTCGAAGCCATGCCGGGTGACAGGGTCACCATTTTCTTTCACCGTCACCGTATTGCCGTGTACCTCGACCACCAGGTCATCGGAAGCAATACCGCAGAAGGGACTGGCGACATCATGATAAATGCCGTCGCTTTGCTTGTCCGTCATGTCGGTGTCCTCAATCAAATTGTTAAATTTTAAACTGGGGTCAGCAGGCCGTTATTTAAACCGGCATCACTGGTCTCCGGCACTGTGCCGGGGCATCGCTAGCCGTTTTGCTGGGTGCGCAGTAACAAGGAATCAATCTGATTCTCCTGTAGCTGACGCTGCAGCGCATCGGCCTTGTTACGGCCAGCAATCGGGCCAATCTGTACACGGTGCCATGTATCTTTGTTGTCTATGGTAACGGTCTGAACTTTAGACTCAATACCCAATAAGGCTAACTTTGCGCGAAAACCGTCGGCATCGGCCAGCTTCTTGAATGAGCCGACCTGAATCATATAGCGCTCAGCCGGTTCAGCCTGGGTCTCGGTCCGGGTTTCCACTTCAGTGGCCGGTGGCTCCGGCGGTGCGGTGACGACCGGCTGATCGCCTTTATTCTTATTCTCCACCACGGTTTCCATTTCGGGTAACAGGGTATAGAAATCAAAAGTGGGCTCCACACCCTGTGATTGCTGCTGTTGCTGCGGTTTGTTCGCTGACGTGCTGGTCTTGTCTTCCGGCACATTATCTTTCAGATGCAGCAGGAACATGACAAAAGCACCGACCGCAAAGCTGAGCAGCATCGGTCCCCAGGGGAGACTGCGGCCCTGTTCATTGTTTCGGGTATTTCTTCTGGCAGCCACAATTAACCCCTCACATTGATTCCGGTGCAGACACGCCCATCACCCCCAGGGCATTGGCAATGACCTGACGCACGGCAGCAATCAGCGTCAGCCGTGCCTGACACAGTGCTTCATCGTCAACGATGAACTGATGCGCGTTGTAGTAGGTGTGAAAATCACGCGCCAGATCGGTCAGGTAATGCGCCAGCATATGCGGTGTGTGATTCACTGCCGCATTTTCCAGCACTTCCGGATAGGTCGAAAGTCTTGTCATCAGCGCTTCTTCATGGTCAGCGGTCAGTGCAGACAGACTGGCTTCTCCCTGCGCCTGATTCCATTGCATGCCGCGCTCTACCAGTTGGCGGAACACACTGCAGACACGGGCGTGAGCATATTGCACGTAATACACCGGGTTATCGTTGCTCTGAGATTTGGCCAGTTCCAAATCAAAGTCCATATGCTGATCAGCGCCGCGCATCACATAAAAGAAACGCGCTGCGTCCTTGCCGACTTCATCGCGTAACTCACGCAGAGTCACAAATTCGCCGCTGCGGGTCGACATACCCACTTTTTCAGCACCGCGATAAAGCACCGCAAACTGCACCAGCAGCACTTTCAGCTGGTCGACATTCTGCTGCATGGCAGTCACAGCCGCTTTCACCCGGGGAATATAGCCATGGTGATCGGCACCCCAGATATCGATGATCTGTTCAAATCCGCGCTGATATTTATTCAGGTGATAGGCAATATCCGAAGCAAAATAGGTCTTCTGCCCGTTGTCACGCACCACCACCCGGTCTTTTTCATCACCATAATCGGTGGAGCGGAACCACCAGGCGCCTTTGTCCTGATACAGCTGGCCAGCGGCTTTCAGCTGCTCGATGGCTTTATCGACTTCACCGGACTCAACCAGAGAGCGTTCGGAAAACCATTCGTCATATTCGGTACCAAACTCGGCCAGATCGTCGCGAATGTCATTCAGTATCGCGTTCAGCCCCTTATCAAATACCACACGGTAGTCAGCCTCACCCAGCAAATGCTTGGCACGGTTGGTTAAGGCATCAATGTGCATTTCCTTATCGCCGCCTTCGGGTTCATCGGCAGGAATGCCATTAAAGACTTCTTCGGCCGCATGAAGGAACTGCTCGCCGTATTGATGCTGGAGTTCGGCGGCGATATCACGGACATAGTCGCCCTGATAGCCATTACTGGGAAAGGTGAAATGTTCGCCACAGGCCTGCAGATAACGCAGCCAGACACTGGTACCCAGAATATCCATCTGCCTGCCGGCATCATTGACGTAGTACTCACGGTGCACATCAAAACCGGCAACTTTGAGCAGGCTGCTGACCACGG
>JABURN010000068.1 GCA_014762585.1 Methylophaga sp. | reverse complement strand
CCTGCCGGGTTTTGTTAAGCATGCTGATGAAAGCAAGGCAGCAGGCGCCGATGAAATCTGGTGGATGGCAGGCAACGACGCCTTCGTAATGGCCGCATGGGGTCGAGAAAATAATGTGGAAGGTAAAGTACGCATGATGGCAGATGGCAGCGCCGAATACAGCAAAGCGCTGGGGCTGGACCGTGATATGAGCGGCGGCGGCATGGGCATTCGCTGCTATCGTTTTGCGATGATTGTCGAAGACGGCGTGGTGAAATATATCGGTGTCGAAGGCTCCGGTGAATTCGGCCGTTCCAAAGCAGAAACGATTCTGGAAGAGCTGAAAAAATAAAGCGCTTCAGCGAGACACGGACTGACGCCGATTGTCATATCTAGCTATGATAATCGGCGTCAACTGCTTTAGTAAGGTAGGCCTTACGGTTCCTGGCGCCAGTGCTCTTCCACTTCGGTGTCTCCGCCAATAAATACGGCTGTCGCCAGGTCGCTGAAAATACCGTGCTCAACCACACCGGGAATGGTATCGAGGATCATCGTCAGTTCCAGGCTGTCGACATGATCAAAATACATATCCAATACCAGACTGCCATGGGCAGTCACCGCAACATTATCACCGCTGGCATTGAGTCTTAAATCACCACGTCCGCCCTGATGTTTGAGTTGATTGAATACCAGTTTCCAGGCCTCAGGCATCACTTCCACCGGTATCGGCGACTTTTCACCGATAACTTCCACCAGTTTGCTCTCGTCGACCATGACAAAAAACTGATCGGCGGCAGTGGCCAGCAACTTTTCTCTGACCAGATCCTGGCCGCGTCCTTTGAGCAGGGTTAAATCCGGCGTCACTTCATCGGCACCATCTACATAGAGGTCAAGCTCATCAAGGGAGTCAATCGACACCACCGGCAAACCGGCTTCCTTGGCCTTAATCGCGCTGATGGCCGAACTGCTGACTGTGGTGACATTGAGGTTTTCATTGTGATGTCGCTTGGCCAGCGCTTCAATGAAGAGGTTGGCGGTGGAGCCGGTGCCCAAACCGACAACCATATCGGCTTCAACCAGGTTCGCGGCATGGAGAGCAACGCGCTGCTTGGGATTCATAGTAGTTTCCGCTGTCATAAACAACCTCCTTTTGTGCACCTGAATTTGAAGGGGCAACTTGGTCTTGGCAGAATGTAATTCAGCTTAACACTCAAACAGACCATGTCCAGCTGCGCCCGGTTCGGCTGAGCAGCAATTGTGGACAGCCCAATAATCAAACAGGAATTCATCATGGCACAGTTCAGTTCGATTATCAGTGAGATTGAGAAGGCCACCGGTAAAAATCTGCATAACGCCAATATCACCAGTATCGGCGGTGGCTGCATCAACTCGGCTTTCCGGCTCGATAATGGTTCGGCTTCCTATTTCATCAAGGTTAACAGTCCGCAACTGGCATCCATGTTTGAAGCCGAAGCGCATGGCCTGCATGAAATGCGGGCTACCGACTCCATCAGAGTGCCGGAAGTCATCAGCTATGGTGTCGCTGACGGGCACAGCTATCTGGCGCTGGAATATATCCCCCTTGGCAGCCTGCGCGGCGGGGCATCGGCATTAATGGGCGAGCAACTCGCAAAAATGCATCGCGCACCTCAGCCTTAGTTTGGCTGGCATATGGATAACACCATCGGTAGCACACCCCAGGTTAATGACCAGAAACATGACTGGCTGAGCTTCTGGCGTGATGAACGTCTGGGCCAGCAGTTACAGTTTGCTGCCGGAAACGGATTCGGTGGCCGTCTGCAAAGTCAGGGCGAAAAACTGCTGGACAATCTGGATAAACTGCTGGACGGACATCAGCCACAACCCGCTCTGCTGC
This sequence comes from Methylophaga sp., assembly GCA_014762585.1. Classification (GTDB taxonomy): domain Bacteria; phylum Pseudomonadota; class Gammaproteobacteria; order Nitrosococcales; family Methylophagaceae; genus Methylophaga. The sequence continues at coordinate 1,984 of JABURN010000068.1, read as the reverse complement.
ACGGGGATTTGTGGGGCGGCAATGCCGCCGCGGATGATGCGGGTAACCCGGTCATTTTTGACCCGGCCTGTTATTACGGTGACCGTGAAGCCGATCTGGCGATGACCGAGTTGTTCGGCGGTTTCGGCGGTGATTTCTTCGCCGCCTACAACGCCGAGTATCCGGTCGACAGCGGTTATCAGATGCGAAAAACGCTTTATAATCTTTACCATATTATCAATCATCTGAACTTATTCGGTGGTGGCTATCTGGGTCAGGCCGAATCCATGATTGACCGTTTACTGGCACAGGTTTAAAGAGGAAAAATGAGTCAAATCAAAGTTTTGTTTGTCTGCATGGGCAATATTTGCCGTTCTCCCACCGCTGAAGGCGTGTTCACCCATCTGGTGGAAAAACACGGCACACTGGATCGCTTTATGATTGATTCGGCTGGCACCCACGCCTATCACATCGGCGAGGAGCCCGATGCCCGTGCCCAGCAAACCGCGCGTCAACGCGGCATTGACCTGTCGCATATCCGTGCCCGCAAGTTCGCCCGGACTGATTTTGAAATGTTCGACCACATTCTGGCGATGGACACCGACAACTATGAGATCCTGCATGCCGCCTGTCCGCCTGATCTGAGAAACAAAATCAAACTGTTTCTCGACTATGCGCCGGAACGGGATGAAAATGATGTACCGGATCCTTACTACGGTGGCCAGAACGGTTTTGATCATGTGTTTGACCTGGTGGAAGATGCCTCTGTCGGCTTCTACAACACGGTCATGACCAAGGTGACTACCCCCAATTAAGTAGTTGCTTTGATCGCTGGGCAGCGTATGATTGCGCGTTGACCTGAATTTCAATAAGGACCGTCCACGTGAACGCGCACCACAAAGGTCAGACAATGGTGTCTGCCTCCCTGCTGGGTATAGCTTTGTCTTTGATGCCGCAACTGGCAGCGGCAGCCACTGAAGTTAAATTACTTGATCTGACCACCCACTGGGTGGGTTATGCGGCCATCGCCCTGTTCATCTTCGCCTACGCACTGGTTGTGGTCGAAGAAGAAATCCATATGCGTAAATCCAAGCCGGTGATGGTCGCAGCCGGGCTTATCTGGGCGATGATTGCGCTGGTTTACGCACAACAACCTGATTCCGCCTACCACCATACTGCCGAGGTGATGATCCGGCATAACCTCCTCGAATATGCTGAACTGTTCCTGTTCCTGCTTGCCGCCATGACCTACATCGGCACCATGGGTGAACGCGGCGTTTTCGATGCTTTACGAGCCTGGTTGATTAACAAAGGCTTTTCCCTGCGTACCATCTTCTGGCTGACCGGTCTGCTCGCGTTCTTCATATCACCTGTGGCTGACAACCTGACTACCGCATTGCTCATGGCCACCGTAGTCATGGCCGTTGGCGGCAATAACCTGGGCTTTGTCACTGTCGCCTGTATCAATATCGTCGTTGCCGCTAATGCCGGTGGTGCTTTCAGCCCCTTTGGTGATATCACGACATTGATGGTCTGGCAGAAAGGTGTGGTTGATTTTCATGAGTTCTTCGCGCTGTTCCTGCCTTCATTGGTGAACTGGTTCATACCCGCGTTTTTGATGTCTCTGACAGTCAAAAACGTGACGCCGGAAGCCGGAAACGACACAGTCGTTCTCAAAGAAGGTGCCTTTGTTGTCATTGGTCTGTTCCTGCTGACGATCGCCATGGCAGTCTGCGCGCATAACTTCCTGCATCTGCCTCCGGTGGTCGGCATGATGACCGGTCTCGGTTTCCTCAAGATTTACGGCTACATTCTCAAGCTGCGTGAATCACGACTGATGATGGAACTGGAAGAGGTTGGTGAGAATCGCAGACCGTTTAATATTTTCCGTCAGATTGAACGCGCCGAATGGGACACATTGATGTTCTTCTACGGCATTATTCTGTGCGTAGGTGGTCTTGGCACCATCGGTTACCTGAGCCTGGGCTCGGAACTGATGTACGGT
>JABURN010000180.1 GCA_014762585.1 Methylophaga sp. | reverse complement strand
AGTGGAGCCGCAGGCCAGCACATTGGGGCGCCCTAGGGTTGTTAGGGAAATGGGCGCGCATTTCCCTGACTCGCCATCAAGGCGAAATAATCAAACTTTAGATATTAATTCGCACTGAGAATATGTGTGTTTATCAATGGTGCTAACCAAAAAACCACAGCCCATGCGGTGAAAAAAGAAAATAAACAAGCACTAAATAACTGTATCGCATACTTCCAAGTTAATATTACATACAACTCATTCTGCTCCCTTTGAACAGCCGGCTCCCACTTCAATTTGGCAGTGATGTCCCAAATAATTACAAGCATCAATAAATAAGGAATTATATATAAACCAAATGAACCGCTTCTTTCCTGCAATAAGTAGACACCAGCAGTAGCTGTAGCCCAGCCAATCAGTTTGAAGGTTTGTGTAGCCGCAAGTTCAGAAAATGGAGGCTTTTCTCTGGGAAGAGAGCTGAAAAGTTCAGCTTTCTCTGGAGGTATGAGAATCTTCATAGTGAATCCTTTCGCCAAAGGTACAAATACAGCTTTGAGAAAAGCAAAGATACTAGATTGAACATCAATCAAGTAATCTTTGGATAGATTAACTTAAAAGATAGTGAGAGCAAGACTGACGGGTGAAGAACTCACCCGCCAGTTTTTAGAAAGTTTTGGAAAAACTTATTCCGGCCGCATATGCGGGAATAACAACACATCCCGAATCGAAGGCGAATCCGTCAGCAACATGACAAGACGGTCAATCCCAATCCCCTCGCCCGCCGTCGGCGGCATACCGTACTCAAGGGCACGGATGTAGTCGGCATCAAAATGCATCGCCTCATCATCACCGGCATCTTTCTCGGCCACCTGCGCCTGAAAGCGCTCGGCCTGATCTTCGGCGTCATTGAGCTCCGAGAAACCATTGGCAATCTCGCGGCCTCCGACGAAGAACTCAAAACGCTCGGTGACAAACGGGTCTTCATCACTGCGGCGTGCTAGTGGTGAGACTTCAGTCGGATAGGCGGTGATGAATGTCGGGTCCATCAGCCGGTGCTCAACCGTTTTCTCGAAGATTTCGATCTGTACTTTTCCGAGACCATAAGTCTCCTTGATCGGAATATCGAGACCGGCGGCAATCTCACGTGCGGCTTCCAGCGTTTCCAGCTGCTCCGGCTTAATGCCCGGATTGAAGTGCAGGATGGACTCCTTGACGGTCATACGGGTGAACGGCTTGGCGAAGTCGATATCCAGGCCCTGGTAATGTACCTGTGAGGTACCCAGTACATCCTGAGTGACCGTGCGCAGCATGTCCTCGGTCAGATCCATCAGGTCGTGGTGGTTGGCATAGGCCTGGTAGAACTCGACCATGGTGAATTCCGGGTTATGACGGGTCGACAGCCCTTCATTACGGAAGTTACGGTTAATTTCGAATACCCGCTCAAAGCCACCGACAATCAGACGCTTGAGATAGAGTTCGGGCGCAATACGCAGGAACAGGTCCATATCCAGCGCATTATGATAGGTGGTGAACGGACGTGCGGTCGCACCACCCGGAATCGCCTGCATCATCGGCGTTTCGACTTCGAGATAGTCCTTGCTCATCAGGTAGCGGCGAACACCATCGATAATGCGGGTACGCAGACGGAAGACGTCGCGGCTGGCTTCATTCATGATGAGGTCAACATAACGCTGGCGATAGCGGGTTTCCTGGTCCGACAAACCATGGAATTTTTCCGGCAACGGGCGCAGTGACTTGGTCAGCAGACGGATATTGTCGACCAGCACGGACAGTTCCCCTTTCTGGGTACGGAACATGACGCCTTCAGCAGCGATAATGTCTCCCAGGTCCCAGCGTTTGAACTGGGCATAGACGCCTTCAGGCAGATCATCACGTTTCACATAAAGCTGCATATCACCCGACATATCACGGATGTTGGCAAAGCTGGCTTTACCCATCACCCGTTTGGTCATCATGCGGCCGGCAATACTGACTCGACGTGGGCTTTCCGCCAGTTGCTCAGCACTCCAGTCAGCATATTCACTGCTGAGTTCAGCATTCATCACATTACGGCGAAAGTCGTTAGGGAAGGCATTGCCCTGTTCGCGCAATTCGGCCAGTTTTTCGCGACGCTGCGCGATCAGGCGGTTTTCATCCAGTTCAGTTCCGGTTTCAGTTTCATTGCTCATGCTTATAATCCTGATTTCAGCGACGCTTCAATAAATTGGTCCAGATCGCCATCGAGTACGGCCTGGGTATTGCCGGTCTCAACATGGGTGCGCAGGTCTTTGATACGCGATTGATCCAGCACATAAGATCGAATCTGGTTACCCCAGCCGATCTCCGATTTTGACTCTTCCGCGGCCTGTTTAACTTCGTTCTGTTTCATCAACTCCAGCTCATACAGCTTGGCCCGCAGCTGGTTCATCGCCCGGTCACGGTTCTGATGCTGACTGCGTTCAGTCTGACACTGCACCACGGTGTTGGTCGGTACGTGGGTGATACGTACTGCTGAGTCGGTGGTGTTAACGTGCTGACCACCGGCGCCACTAGAGCGGTAGGTATCGACACGCAGATCAGCCGGATTGATTTCTATTTCGATGGTGTCATCGACTTCCGGATAGACAAACACGGACGCGAACGAGGTATGACGACGGGCGCCGGAATCGAACGGCGATTTACGCACCAGGCGATGGACACCGGTTTCGGTACGCAGCATACCGAAAGCGTATTCGCCTTCGAAACGCACGGTCGCACTCTTGATACCGGCGACCTCACCGGCCGAGACTTCCATCAGCTCGACTTTGTAGTCGTGGTCTTCGCCCCAGCGCAGATACATGCGCAGCAGAATATTGGCCCAGTCCTGCGCTTCGGTACCGCCGGAACCGGACTGAATGTCCAGATAGGCACTGTTTTTATCCAGCTCGCCGGAGAACATGCGCTGAAATTCGAGTTTTTCCAGACCGGCTTCCAGTTCATCCAGATCGGCGATGACGGCATCGAAAGTGTCCTGATCCTTTTCTTCTGCCGCCAGTTCCAGCAGATCCTGGGCATCGTTCAGGGTGTCACGGTGTTTCGATAGGGTGCTGACAATTTTTTCCAGGCTGGCCCGTTCCTGGCCCAGTTTCTGAGCCCGCTCCGGATCGTCCCAGACAGCAGGCGATTCGAGTTCGCGGGTAACTTCGATTAAACGTTCAGACTTTTCATCGAAGTCAAAGATACCCCCTAAGATCGTCACTGCGATCACGAAGGTCTTTAATACGTTGTAATGGCGCGCCTAGTTCCAAGGTTAACCTCTGATATTGAGTAAAAGGTGAAACGCCGGTTAAAACCGGCAAAACGCTATATTGTAACGGATTAATCGCGTTTTTTGTGGTTCAGCGCTTGGGCAGAAAACGCATCGGGTCAACTGGCTTGCCGTTGCGGCGGATTTCAAAATGCAGCTGATCGCGCTGGGTGCCGGTACGCCCCATCAGAGCGATTTTCTGACCGCTTTTGACGACCTCACCTTCGCTCACCAGTAGCCGGTCACTGTGTGCATAGGCACTGAGATAAACATCATTGTGCTTGATGATCAGCAGGTTGCCATAACGTGGCAGGCTATTACCGCTGTATACCACTTTACCGGAAGCCGCAGCATAAACCGGCTGTCCTGACTTTCCGGCGATATCAATGCCTTTACGGCCGGGACTGCTGTTGGAATAGGTCGATACCACCCGCCCTTCAGTCGGCCAGCGCCATTGCAGATTCTGATTACCGACGAATGGCGTCTGCGACGGTTTTGGCTGAGGTTTGGCAGTAGCGGCAGGTTTAGGGTCGGGAGCAGGCACCGGTCTGGACTGCGGCGCTGGACTGGGCTTCACCGGCTGGGTTTTTGTCGGCTGCGGGCTACTCGAACGCTGTGCTGTTGTGCTGCTGGTCGGTTTGAAACGGATTTTCTGACCGACATAAATGGTATAGGGCGAACGGATGTTGTTAATGCGGGCGACATCCTTGTAATCCATGCCATAGCGCCAGCTGATGGAGTAGAGCGTATCTCCCTTCCTGACCGTGTAATAACTGGGTGGTGAGGAAATTTTGCGCTCTGCGCGTGGTGCATCATTACTGTATGAACCGACTGGCGCTACAGCTCGACCACCACCGCCACAGGCGGTCATTGTGATCATCAGCAGTAGCGGCAGAATCCATTTCATCTCTATGCAAATATCAGGTAAGCCATCACCAAAATCAATACCGTTATCCAGCCCAGCCTGTCGACCCAGAGGTGCAGACTGGCTTCCAGTTCCGGTCCGCCCCAGCGCATCAGGCCCGCAACCAGGAAAAACCGCATACCGCGCCCTATCAGCGAGCCGATAACAAACGGCAGCAACAACATATTGGCAGCGCCAGCAGCGATAGTAAAAATTTTATAGGGTATCGGTGTAAAACCGGCAATAAAAATCGCCCAGAATCCCCACTTATCAAACCAGGCCGCAGCCTGCTGATAGGCATGCATATAGTCCAGCGAAATCAGCCAGGGTTCCGCCAGGTGGAATGCAAATAAGCCAATCGCATACCCCAGCAGGCCGCCAAGCACTGAAGCGATCGTCGTCAGCGCAGCATAAAACCAGGCGCGTTCGGGACGGGCCAGACTCATCGGTGCCAGCATGACATCGGGCGGGATCAGGAAGAAGGAAGATTCACTGAAACTGACCAGTGCCAGCCAGTACGTCGCATATTTGTGACGTGCCCAGTGCATCACACGGGCATAGAGTCCGGAAAAAAAACGCATCAGATCTGACCGCTCAACAGCGGTACAAAACTGACCGGATCCAGTTCGGTCTCCTCATATCGATCACCTACACGGTCTATCACTCGCAAGGATTGCCCCATACTGCCTCCAACCGGGATCACCAAACGGCCGCCGGGTGCCAGTTGCTTAAGCAGCTCATGTGGCACTTGTTCGGGCGCGCAGGTCACGATAATGCCGTCATAGGGCGCATACCATTCCCAGCCCCAGTTGCCATCACTGTGCTTAAGCTTGATATTGTTCAGTTTGAGCTGGTAGAACCGTTCACGAGCCTGGTTCTGCAGTGGCGAGATACGTTCTACGCTGAACACACGGGACACCAGTCTGGAGAGCACCGCAGTCTGATAACCGGAACCGGTACCAACTTCGAGGACTTTCTCCCTTTCACCGTCACCGGCGAGCAGGATTTCGGTCATTTTGGCGACAATATAAGGCTGGGAAATGGTTTGACCGTGACCGATGGGCAACGCTGTGTCCTCATAGGCACGGCTGGCCAGCGCTTCATCGACAAACAGGTGCCGCGGCATTTCACGGATCACGGCCAGCACTTCAGAATTGACAATGCCACGATCCTGCAACCTCGCCACCAGCCGGTCGCGGGTGCGTTGTGATGTCATGCCGATACCGCGGTAATCCGTGTTCATATCAGCAGTCTTTCAGCCACCTGGCGACACCGTCGATGGCGTCATAGCGGGTTAAATCGATTTGCAAGGGCGTAACGGATACGGCGCCGCGGCGGATGGCATCAAAGTCAGTGCCGGGACCGGCATCTTCTTCATCCCCGGCCGGACCAATCCAGTACATGGGACGCCCGCGCGGATCGAACTCCTTGATAACCGGCTCGGCTTTGTGGCGGTGACCAAGACGGGTGCTTTCGATACCGGTGATTTGCTCAATCGGCAAATCCGGCACGTTCACGTTAAGAATGGTGTCAGCCGGCAGTGAGGAGGTTTTTAATCTGGCCACCAGCTTCTGCGCTACCCAGGCTGCGGTTTCATAATGGGTACCGGTATGCGAAGCCAGGGAAATAGCGATGGCCGGCAGTCCCAGAAAGCGCCCTTCCATCGCGGCTGCAACTGTGCCTGAATAGAGCACATCGTCACCCAGATTAGCGCCGGCATTGATGCCGGACACCACCATATCCGGATCTTCATCGAGTAAACCGGTAATGGCGAGGTGAACACAATCGGTGGGCGTACCTTCAACACGGTAGACCCCGTCTTCCTGCTTCTCCAGTCGGAGCGGGTTTTCCAGGGTTAGAGAATTACTGGCACCGCTGCGGTTCCTATCCGGTGCCACCACCGTAATATCGCCAAAACTGCTTAAAGCATCGGCCAGGGTGCGAATGCCCTGAGACAGATAACCATCATCATTGCTGATCAGGATTTTCATTATGATTTTAGCCTAATTGGAGCTCTGAAATACGCTCCATATCTTAGCAAGAATGTGAAGCACTAGTTAAAAAAAAGGCATCCTGAGATGCCTTTTCGGGTTGGAAATGCCGCTTAAAGCAACACGTTTTTCGATTGACCACCACCGTAGCTGTAGAACTGCATCGGTTCACCGCCCGGCGTGACGTTGACTGCGCAGTATTTGAACTCGGGGATTTTGGCCGCCGGATCCAGTGCCGCGTTGGACAATTTGTTGACTGCCGCTTCGTAGTAACAGAAAGCCATAAAGATGGCCCCGGTCGGCACACCAATATCGGCACGCGCAATCGCAGAGACACTGCCACGGCGGGTCGATAAGGTCATCAACTCACCGGGTTTAACGCCTATTTCATCCAGTGTAATCGGATTCACTGTGGCGACGGCCTCCGGCTCCAAAGAGTCGAGTACATTGGAACGACGGGTCATCGAACCGGTATGCCAATGCTCCAGCATCCGGCCGGTAATCAGTACGAACGGGTAGTCTTCATCCGGTCTTTCATCCGGCGGTACGATATCGGCCGGTACAAACAGGCCACGGCCGTCCGTGGTCGGGAAGCGATCAGTGAAGATCACTTCTTCGCCCGGATCACCCTCGTTCTCACAGGGATAAACCACACTGTGTTCACGTTCCAGTCGTTCCCAGGTAATACCGGCCATCGATGGCACTGCTTTGCGGATTTCGCTGAACACATCCTGTGGCCCCTGGTAATCCCAGGCCAGTCCTATACGTTTAGCGATTTCCTGAATAATCCACAGGTCCTGACGCGCATCACCCGGTGGGTCAATGGCCTGACGGCCGAGTTGAACCTGTCGATCGGTGTTGGTGAAAGTCCCGGTTTTTTCCGGAAAGCCGGAGGCCGGCAGGATGACGTCGGCCAGATAAGCTGTTTCAGTCAGGAAAATATCCTGCACCACCAGGTGTCTTAATTCGGACAGAGCCTGGCGCGCATGATTCACATCGGGATCCGACATCGCCGGGTTCTCACCCATGATGTAGAGACCATGCAGTTTACCCGCATGGATCGCATCCATGATTTCGACCACGGTAAGACCTGATTTAGGATCGATCTCGCCGCCCCAGAGTTCTTCCAGGTGACTCCGGGCGGTTTGATCTTCGACTTTGTAGTAGTCCGGCAGTCGCATCGGAATGAGGCCCATATCTGACGCGCCCTGCACGTTGTTCTGACCACGCAGCGGATGCAGACCGGTGCCCGGACGACCAATCTGGCCGGTCATCAAGGCAAGAGAAATCAGACAGCGCGCATTGTCAGTACCATGAACGTGCTGTGAAACGCCCATACCCCAGAGGATCATCGAGGCTTTCGATTTGGCATAAAGACGCGCTACTTCCCGCAGTTCCTCGGCTGGAATACCGCAGACAGGCTCCATCAGTTCCGGAGAGTATTTCTCCAGATGTTTTTTCATGCTGTCAAAGCCGACCGTGCGATCAGCGATGAACTTCTCGTCCATCAGCCCCTCTTCGACGATCACGTGCATGATGGCATTCAGCATGGGGACATCTGAGCCCGGTTTGAACTGCAGGTGATGCGCCGCTTCACGACGGAGCTCTGTACCGCGTGGGTCCATCAGGATGAGCTTGGTACCGTTGCGGACGGCATTCTTCATCCAGGTCGCCCCCACTGGGTGATTGACCGTCGGGTTGGCACCGATAAGCACAATGACTTCGGCTTTTTCAACATCGGCAACCGGGTTGGATACCGCACCGGAACCGAGTGTCTCCAGTAATGCCACAACGGATGAGGCATGACACAGGCGGGTACAGTGATCGACATTATTGGTTTTGAAGCCGACCCGGATTAATTTCTGGAACAGGTAAGCCTCTTCATTACTGCCTTTGGCGCTACCGAAGCCCGCCAGTGCATTGGGGCCATCCTGCTCCCGGATATCGACAAAACCCTGAGCCGCCCGCTCTAGCGCCTCTTCCCAGGTCGCTTCACGGAATACCTTGTCGATATCGTTTGGATCCATTTCAAAGTCAGGATACTTGGGGGCATCCTCGCGACGGATCATCGGCTTGGTCAGGCGATGCGGGTGGTGAACATAGTCAAATCCGTAACGACCCTTAACACACAGGCGACCATGGTTGGCCGGTCCGTCACGACCCTCAACATGGAGGATTTTGTTGTTTTTGATGTTGTAAGTGAGCTGGCATCCGACACCGCAGTAAGGGCAGACCGAATCCACTTTTTTATCCGGCTCCACCATGCCCACATCGTTGGCAGGCATCAGTGCACCTGTCGGACAGGCCTCGACACACTCACCACAGGCGACACAGGAGCTTTCGCCCATGGGGTCATCCAGATCAAAGACGATTTCAGTATGATGGCCACGCATCGCCAGACCGATAACATCGTTATTCTGCTCATCGCGGCAGGCCCGCACACAGCGTGTGCATTGAATACAGGCATCCATATTGACCGCAATCGCAGGGTGCGACAGATCGGACTGTGGATTCTCGCGCGGTTTGAAACGCGGGGTGCTGACTTCCAGTTTTCCGGCCCAGTAGTCGAGTTCGGAATTCAGGGTGTGCGGCTGTTCCGAGACATCTGACTTGAACAGTTCCAGCACCATTTTCTGCGATTGCAGCGCACGTTCACTCTGTGACTGCACTTTCATGCCTTCGGTGGGATAGCGGCAACATGAAGGTGCCAGTACGCGCTCACCGTCAATTTCAACCATACAGGCACGGCAATTGCCATCCTGGCCCTGGCGCTCTGAATAGCATAAATGCGGAATTTCCACGCCATGACGCTGCGCCGCCAGCAGAATAGTCTCACCCTCTTCGGCAAAGACTTTCTTGCCATTCAAATCAAAGGCAATCAGTTCGCTTTCAATTTCCGGGTTGATAGCCATTATTTCAACTCCTCAGGGAAATACTTCATCACGCAGCGCAACGGATTGGGTGCTGCCTGGCCGAGACCACAAATGGAGGCATCTACCATCACTTGTGACAACTCTTCCAGTAAGTTCTGATCCCACTGTTTCTCTTTCATTAGGGTCACAGCCTTGGCTGTGCCGACGCGGCAGGGCGTGCACTGACCGCAAGACTCGTCTTCAAAGAATTTCATCGCATTGACCGCCAGATCACGTGCCTTATCCTTATCGGAAAAGACCACGACCGCCGCGGAACCGATGAAACAGCCATACTCATTTAGAGTATCGAAATCGAGCGGAATATCCCCCATTGAGGCGGGCAGAATGCCACCCGAAGCCCCACCCGGGAAATAACCGTAAAATTCGTGGCCTTCCTGCATGCCGCCGCAGTATTCATCAATCAGCTCACGCATGGTGATACCGGCCGGCGCCAGATGTACTCCGGGTTTGTTGACCCGGCCACTGACCGAGAACGAGCGCAAGCCCTTACGACCATGGCGACCGTGATCAGTCAGACATTGAGGACCTTTTTCCAGAATATCGCGGACCCAGTACAGCGACTCCATGTTGTGTTCCAGCGTCGGTCGCCCGAACAGACCTACCTGTGCCACATATGGCGGACGCAGACGTGGCATGCCACGCTTGCCTTCAATCGACTCAATCATGGCCGATTCTTCACCGCAGATATAGGCGCCTGCGCCCCGACGCAGGTAGAGCTTGGGCATATTGGCGACCGGTGGGTTAGCCTCCAGTTTGGCAATCTCAACTTCCATCATCTCGCGGATCGCCGCATATTCGTCACGCAGATAGATGTAGATTTCATCAATACCGACTGCCCAGGCGGCAATCAGGCTGCCTTCGAGGAAGCAATGCGGATCACGATCCAGGAAGTATTTATCTTTGAAGGTGCCGGGTTCACCTTCATCGATATTGACGGCCATCAGTTTGGGTGCCGGTTGGTCGCGGACAATTCGCCATTTACGGCCGACCGGGAAACCCGCGCCGCCAAGACCACGCAAACCGGAGTCATCCATGGTGTCGAGCACTTTCTCGACATCATATTGACCTTCCATACAGAGTCGGTAGGTGTTGTAACCGCCCTGCTCCACATACTGTTCAAAACGAATCGGCTCAATGACTTCCGGTTGAGTCTGTTTGTTTTCAACCAGCTCGGAGACACGGGCAGTATCAGCATTTTCTACTGGATGCATGCCGATGACCGCGACCGGCGCTTTATCACAGCGGCCGATACAGGGAACGCGCTGCACCCGAACATCACTTCCGAGCCCCTGTTCCAGCGAATCAATCAGCTCATTGGCGCCCAGCATTTCACAGGTCATCGAGTCACAGACACGCACGGTCAATGCCGGCGGAGGCGTCTGGTCTTCCTTGATGACATCGAAATGATGATAGAAGGTGGCGACTTCGTAGACTTCGGCCCGGGACAGTTTCATTTCATAGGCCAGTGCCACAAGGTGGGCGGCCGAGATGTATTTGTAGTTGTCCTGAATTTTGTGCAGATGCTCAACAAGCAGATCTTTGCGTCGCGGTTCATCTCCCAGTAATGCCTGGACTTCAGCCAGGGCTTTGGGGTCCACCTGTCTGCCTTTATTGACAGCCCGCGGCAATTTGAGCTCTTTGCCCAGCTTTTGAGCACTGATTTGCTGCCCACTCATGAAAAAGGCCTCTCTCTATCTTTTATGCCATCGTTGGCTTTTATCGTTGTTAAACAGACAAAAATTAGCATGGCTAAGTTTTACTGTGAAGCTGCATATTTGTCATAACTGTCTGTAAAACAGGCATTTGCCTCGTTTTGGTGCAGATTCGGGCTATTACAGTCATCGCAGGGATGAGTTTTCCCGGCTGCAGGACAGTATTCAGCCTAAGCTTAAACCTAGGGGAGTTTCTAAGTCATTGAAATGACTAAAAAGTAGTAGTCGGGGTAGAAAGCAGGCAAAAAATTGATTTCTTTACAGAAAAAATTTGCTCAAAAATGCATAACTGGTTACTGACAACCAAAAATTATGCACATTTGCGCAAAATCAGTCCGATGCATCGGATGACCTGTTGTTACTTTTTTCTCGCATCTCCTGCAACCACAGATCGTGATGCTGCTCTGCCCAGGCGACATCGACCTGACCGGTGGTCATGCCTTCCAGTGCGCCTTCGGTGCCGATGGTACCGATGTAAATGTGGCCGAAAGAGAAGGCGATCAGCATCAAAGCCGTAGTCAGATGAATGACATGTGCCAGTTGAATGACCTCGCGCTCCTGCCCGAAATTAGGAAAGTCCAGCACCAGTCCAGAGAAACACAGGGCAACACCGGCTGTTGCCAGCGCCCAGTACCAGACCTTCTCACCACCGTTCATACGTCCGGCATGGGGATGATTGTCCCCCACCATACCGCCATAGGCTTTGAACCATTCCAAATCGACTTTATTAAAAAAGTTGTGCCTGAAGAACTTAATAAGAATGCCAAACAGGGCAATCATGAACACCGGGCCCAGCGTGTTATGCATGAACTTGGCCACGTTGGCATAAGCTGAGAAACCGGGATAACCCAGTAATGGAATTAACACTGCACGACCATACAAAAGGCTTAAACCTGTGATGGTCAGCAGGATAAACAGGACTGCTGTCGTCCAGTGCAGGCGTCGTTCGTTCAGGGTCCAGCGTTCAACGGTTTCACCGGTGCGGGGATGGGTCAGTTTCACCTGACCGCGCATAGTGTAAAAAGCCAGAATCGCGACTAATACAAAGCCCAGAAACCAGCTGCCATAGGTTGCCATCGGTCCGTTACGCACCTGACGCCAAGTTTCACCCGAGCCCTGAATCAGTTCATTGGCTTCCTGGCCGGTGACTGCGGTGTAACCTTCATTGCCGCGCCGGACCTGACGCCAGGTATCAGCCCGAGGATTGGTAGGTTCAGCAGATTGCTGCTGTGACTCATTGAAACCGGTCACCAGGTAACCGCTCATCGGCAGAACAACAATGGCGAGCAGAATAATAATTCCACTCCAGAGCATCATTTTTTTGCGTTTATTCAGCGAGTCTGCCACTGCCATGTCGCCTCCGCTAGCGATCGGTCTGCACTTGTTGGAAACGGGTTGAAAGAATATCTTCCCGCTCTTCATAGGATTTCACATGACTATCCGGTTTGCCCTTGTAAACACCGGGTTCATGGATAGTGACATCGGTGTCCTCATAACAGGCACTGAGTGCAAACAGGGCAATAATTGGCAGAAGATATTTCATAGCTGTTCTTTATAAGCGGTATCCCAGCCCCAGTTGTCAGGACGACCACCACGGCGTACGACACGGTTACGGAACAGGTCGGCGACGATATCACCGTCGCCGGCCAGCAGGGCTTTGGTTGAACACATTTCGGCACAGAGTGGCAGTTTGCCCTCGGCAAGCCGGTTGCGACCGTATTTGTCGAGTTCCGCCTGGGAGTTGTCCTCTTCCGGGCCGCCGGCACAGAAAGTACATTTATCCATTTTGCCACGGGCACCGAAAGCGCCTTCCTGCGGATATTGTGGTGCGCCGAACGGGCAGGCGTAGAAACAGTAACCACAGCCGATGCAGATATCCTTGTCATGCAACACGACCCCTTCCGGCGTTGTGTAGAAGCAATCTACCGGGCAGACTGCCTGACAAGGGGCGTCACTGCAGTGCATGCAGGCCACCGAAATCGACTTTTCATCACCATGATGACCATCATCGATGGTCACCACCCGGCGCCGGTTGATACCCCAGGGCACCTCATGCTCGTTTTTACAGGCAGTGACACAGGCGTTGCATTCAATACAACGTTCGGCATCACATAAAAACTTCATTCGAGCCATGATTTGACCTCTTTGTTAAGCTGCTCTGACCCGACACAGAGAGACCTTGGTCTCCTGCATCATGGTCACGGAATCGTAGCCGTAGGTGAAAACAACATTACAGGATTCGCCCAGTACATGCGGGTCAGTCCCTTCGGGATACTTGTCCCGCAGCACTTCACCCTGATAATGACCACCGAAGTGGAACGGCATGAACACAGTGCCACGCTCGACCCGCTCGGTAACAAAAGCCATGACCTTGATCGAGCCCCCTTCAGGGCCATCGACCCAGACCTGATCTCCATGTTTGACATCGGCATTATTGGCATCGGCCGGATGAATCTCGATAAACATGTCCTGCTGCAATTCAGCCAGCCACGGATTGGAACGGGTTTCATCACCGCCGCCTTCGTACTCCACCAGTCGGCCACTGGTCATAATCAGCGGAAATTCCTGGCTGAAGTCCTTGGCCTGCACCGAACCATAGCGTGTCGGCAGACGATAAAAACTGCGGCGGTCTTCATAGGTGGGATATTTTTCTACCAGATCCCGGCGGTTGGTATACAAAGGCTCACGATGAATCGGTACCGGATCCGGGAACTGCCAGACAATGGCTCTGGCCTTGGCATTACCGTATGGTGCGCAACCATGGTTGATAACGACCCGCTGGATACCGCCGGACAGATCGGTCTTCCAGTTTTTGCCTTCGGCTTCTTTCTGCTCTTCCGCGGTCAGTTCATTCCACCAGCCCAGTTCCTTCAGCATATCGGCGGTGAACTCCGGATAGCCGTCTTTGATATCGGACCCTTCAGTGAAGGAATCTTCGGCCAAGAGATTAACCCCATCGCGTTCAACACCGAAACGGGCGCGGAATGGCAGGCCGCCGTCTTTGACCGGCACCGAGGTGTCGTAAAGAATCGGGCTGCCCGGATGTTTCATGTCACCGGTACCCCAGCATGGCCATGGCAAACCGTAATATTCACCATCACAGGGGCCGCCCTGGGCTCTCAGCGTAGTTTTATCAAAGGTGTGCAGATTTTCCAGTTGCCGTTTCATCCGCTCCGGTGTCTGACCGGTGTAACCCACCGTCCACATACCACGGTTATATTCGCGGGTGATGTCTTCAATCAATGGTTCTTCACCATTGACCTGAATATGTTTGCAAAGCGCTTCGGCAAAACCGAACTTCTTGGCAAACTTGTACATGATGGTGTGATCAGGCAAAGACTCGAACAGCGGATCGATGATTTGCTCACGCCACTGAACCGAGCGGTTGGATGAGGTCACTGAGCCATAGGTTTCAAACTGTGTCGCCGCCGGCAGCAGATAAACCCCGTCGGTGCGGTCGTTCATCACCGCGGAAACTGTGGGATAAGGGTCGATGATGACCAGCATATCCAGTTTTTCCATCGCCGCTTTCATTTCCGGACCGCGGGTCTGACTATTTGGCGCATGGCCCCACAGGACCATGGCACGGATGATTTCGTTCTGGGCGATATTTTCCTTGTCTTCCAGAACACCATCTATCCAGCGGGAAACCGGGATACCATTGGTGTACATCGGTGATTTGCCCGCTTCGGTAGGGCCGTCTTCGCCTAGGCCAGCTTCCGGCTCATAGACTTTCTGGTCAAAACGGTTTTTCAGCCATTCGTAATCGACATCCCAGACCCGGGCCCAGTGCTTCCAGGCACCTTCTGTCAGGCCGTAATAACCGGGCAGGCTGTGTGACAGCACACCGAAGTCAGTCGCGCCCTGCACATTGTCATGACCGCGGAAGATATTGGTACCGCCGCCGGAGACGCCCATATTGCCGAGCGCCAACTGGAAAATGCAGTAAGCACGGGTGTTGTTGTTACCAATCGTGTGCTGGGTACCGCCCATGCACCAGACAAAAGTGCCGGGACGATGATCGGCCATGGTTTTGGCGGCCTGATAGACTTCTGCTTCTTTGGCACCGGTAACCCTCTCGACCTCAGCCGGTGTCCATTTGGCGACTTCTTTACGGATTTCATCCATGCCATAAACCCGCTGACGAATGAATTCCTTGTCTTCCCAGCCGTTTTCAAAAATATGCCAGAGCATGCCCCAGACAAATGGCACGTCGGTACCTGGGCGGATGCGGATAAACTGATCCGCATGGGCTGCGGTGCGCGTCATCCGCGGATCCACCACGATCAGTGGCGCGCCGCGTTCTTTACCACGGAAAATATGCTGCAGGGAGACCGGATGTGCCTCGGCCGGGTTGGCACCGATGATGAAAATCGCTTTGGCGTTGTGAATATCGTTGTAGGAATTGGTCATCGCCCCGTAGCCCCAGGTATTGGCTACGCCGGCTACGGTAGTGGAGTGACAGATCCGCGCCTGATGGTCCACGTTATTGGTGCCCCAGAGAGCGGCAAATTTACGGAACAGATAAGACTGCTCATTGGAATACTTGGCACTACCCAGCCAGTAAACCGAATCCGGGCCGGACTGCTCGCGGATTGACAGCATGCGGTCACCGACTTCCTCGATGGCCTGCTCCCAGCTAATCCGCTGCCATTTGCCGTTGACCTTTTTCAGTGGATATTTAAGCCGCTTGTCGCCATGACCGTGCTCACGCACCGAAGCACCCTTGGCACAATGGGAACCGAGATTGAAAGGATGCTCGAAGCTGGGCTCCTGACCTGTCCAGACTCCATTTTGCACTTCTGCAACCACACCACAACCGACACTACAGTGAGTACAGACGCTGCGTTTGGTGGTGATTTCGCCATCATCGTAGCTGATGCGCTGCTCACCAGCAGCTTCGGCTTTCTGCATCATCGCCGGCGGCAATACTGACAGGAAAGCGGCACCCCCTGCGGCGATGCCCGAACCTTTCAGAAAGGCACGGCGATTAACACCATTGGATTTGTGGCTGGAAACAGCGGCTCGTTTGGTCAGTTTCATGGCTGGCACTCAGGGCTTAGAAATCGGCAAGGCGGTAGTAAGTCTCAACATGCTCGGTGTGTTGATAGCCTTTCTGACTGGGTGAGGATTTTGTTTCTGCCTGCGGCTCTGGTTTGGCCGGCTCGGCCTGAACCATACCTGAAGACGCAGCCAAAGCGGCACCGCCACCGACTGCCGAAGTCAGCTTAACCAGAAAGTCCCTGCGTGAGCGACTGTTTTGCGTGCTCATAACGCCTCCGAAAACCGAGTGTTGAGGGCTATCCTCAACATGAGTTGATGCAAACAATTCGAGGTTTGCTAATTATTAAGTTGTAACCAAGAGTATCGCGCAGCTATCGAGCGCTATCAAGGGTTTATTGATGAAATATGTCAATCATTGCCTATTTCATCGCCTGCATCTCGGATTGCATGAAAACTGCACCAAAATGGGCCAGCCGGCGATAGAAATTGGCACTGTCCGCTTTAGCCAAATCATCAAAAAACTGATTTGCCCAGGGCGAAATATGTCTGCTGAAGAAAGTCGACGCATCGACTACCGGCGTGCCCTGCGCTGTCAGTATCAAACGCATCACATCACATTCAGCGGCGATATGATCTTCGGGTTCTTTTCTATCCTGCTGCCTTTCCAGTCCCAGCAAAGCCAGATCCTGGCGCAGTTTCGCCAGCGGTTTTTCATGCAGGAAGCCGGTCTGATAATAGGAACCATAGGGAATCACTTCGCCCTGGGTCAGACCGATAAACAAGTCATCAAATTCCTGCTTTAGGGCACCGGCTTCGGCAGCGCCAGCAGCCTGTTTGAGCTGTAGCCAGGCCCTGCCCATCTCAGATTCCGGATCGCTAATCTCCACTGCCGCGATGTTTTCCAGCAGGCTTTGCGCCGGTGGTGCAGCCAGAAGCGTTGCCAGTAAAGCATAATGCTGCGCCCGCCATACATCCTGTTCCATTTCTCAGACCTTTGTCGCTTTAATCTTTAAACATGGATTTGACCCGGCAGTCTTCACACATTTTCAGCCGCTCCAGTGCCTGGCCCTGAAACATCGGATGATCAGCCAGTTTGCCGATCATGGTGTCGATCATTTTCTGGGTTGCAAACGGTTTGTTACAACTGATGCAGTTGAATACCGGTTCTTCGTGTAACAGACGTTTCTGCCGTGCCTGGTTTCTGTCGAAAACATAGCGCGGTGACAAATCGATCGCGTCCTCGGGGCAGGCTGTCTCGCACATGCCGCATTGCACGCAGAGATCCTCAATAAAATGCAGTTGTGGTTTATCAACGCCGTCTACCACCGCCCCGACCGGGCAGACAGACACGCAGGACATGCACAAGGTGCAGGCCTGTTTATCGACCAGAATTTCACCGAAGGCAGCATCTGCAGTCAGTGTCATTCTTTCAGGTTTTTCAGGTGCCTGCTCATGCAGATGCGTCAGCGCCATGGTGGTCATCCGGCGTTTGTCGTTAATGCCGGCAAAACGGGCAGCCTTAATCTCAGTGACCTGCGGCGGCTGTGACTGTGCTGAGTGCAGGATGTCGATATCCCTGCTGTGAAGATACTCTATGCGGCGATCCATCAAGCCCAGTTCAGCCAGCATGGCATTGCTTTCCTGCATACTGCGCTGCAGTTCCTGCCAGTCATGATCGTCGTGGCTGCCTGCATCCCAGACAACAATGCGTGAAACACCATAGGCAAAGGCCGACAGCCAGAACGGCTGACCCAGCGCACCAATTTCTTCAATCGAAAACGGCAAAACATCATCAGCAAAAGGATAATCGTAGGCTTCCAGTTGCTGCTGTCCCAGGTTTTCATCATGAATCAGCAACTGCGGTGGCTGAGACTGATACGAGTGGTATTCCTGCAGCATCTGCCGCAGACGCTTGATGCTGACATCCAGTGTCGGAAAGGCATAGCTGATGGCGCCGGAAGGACATACCACAGTGCAGCTGCCACAGCCCTGACACAGATTCGGATTGACATTAATCAGGTCACCACCGCTACTGATGGCTTCAGCCGGACAGGCTTCAATACAATTGCTACAGCCTGCAACGCCGCGGCGGCTGTGGGCACAGATATCCGGTCTGTAATCAAAAAAACGGGGCTTATCGAATTCGCCCACCAGCTCCGGCAACTGTTGCAATGCTTCAGCCAAAGCCTGCGGATCATCGCCGGGTGCGAAATAGCCGAGGGGGGCCACTTTGCTTTGAATCCCGGGTGATTCGCTGAGATCCAGCACCAGGTCTACGCTCAGCTCATGCTCACCGAAACGGGCATGAAACGCACCAAGCCAGCCACTCAGCTCGGAAAGCTTCTGCCGGACTTCCGTCACCGTTTCATCGGCTTCAATCTCATGCTCATCGGTGGCCGCGGCATACAGTTCCAGTGTCGACAGACGAGGAATGAGCCGGTTCAGGACAGCCGCCGGGCCGATAAGCAGGCATCGACCACGGGATTCAAAGCTGATCTGTTCTTCAGGCTCAATCGATATCTCACCGGCTTCTACCACGGCTTTAAGCAAGGTCTTTATCCTCTTTATCTTGGTTGTCCGACTGCTTATCAGTCTGTTTTGGGGCGCTGTTTTCAGGGATCTGTGGCGGCCGGCTTTTCTCTTCGGCCAGTTTCAGCATCCGCTTCATTTCATGAGTGACGACATTACCGAGACTGGCAAACTTGGTGAAGTCATCATCGTATTCGTTAAGACCATCACGGACATTGAATTCGGGCTTGCGAAACAGCGCGCGCAAGGCCGATTTTCTGGTTTCCTCATCAACATCATCGCGCTGCCAGATTGGTTTTTCCTGCTCCGAATCAGTTTCTGTAATCTGGTCAGACGCTTCAACAGTTTCAACCGGCTCTTCAGTTGCCGGCGTCAGAGATTGCTCCTCCTCAGCGCTGTCTTGGTCCAGTTTGCGTCTGGACCAGCGGCTCAGAAAGCCCTGCTCATGCTCGTCGCTCATTGTGCGTCACCTTTTTCCGCCGCATGCCATTTGCGGCGACGACGTTTTTTGGGTGCTGCCGGCTGGTAATGAGCGACCACAAAATGCTCCAGCCAGACGCACAAAGCATCGGCCAGCGGGGCATCGAACACGACTTCATCGGTTTCCATAAAGGAAGCTGCCTCATCAAAATCGACCGTGGCCAGCATCGGTGCCAGCTTGTCTCCTTCTTCGCTGCAGATAAGGTAGCCTTTGGGTTTACCTGACATCAGGTTGTGATAGTAGGCATCACAATGCTGTTTGTGAAGTTGAAACTGCAATTCGGTGAGATAAACCAGTTCGCCCTCGCTGGCAGCTTGTTGCAGCGTGATTTCATCGAGTCCTGGCATAAAACCGAGTAACTTCCATGAGGTTTTCAGCCAGCGGTGCTGACTGGGTTTTCTCAGTAATACCGCGGTGATCGGAAAATGAGCGGAAGGTGTGTCCTGCATAATGTCTGAGACTGCGATAGCGAACTAAAGTTTACTCAGCCACTTCAACGTCGCTCACCTTCTGCAGACCGCGCGGCAGTTTATGACCACGCTTACCGCGCTCACCGGCATAATGCGCCAGATCCGCCGGTTTCAGGGTCAGGTGACGACGTCCTGCATGCAGCGTCAGACTGCTTTCCTGCGGCACGATAATCACTGATTGCATCCATTCCTGACCGGCACTGAAACGGGCCTGTGGAATATTAATCAGGCGTACACCCTTGCCTTTATTGAGCGGCGGAATTTCTTTAACCGGGAACACCAGCAATCTGCCATCGCCTGAGGCGACCGCGATCTGATCCTGTTCTGGGTTGTCCAGCATCAGTGGCGGCAGGATCCTGGCACCTTCAGGCACATTGAATACTGCTTTACCGGCCTTGTTCTTGGCCAGCAGATTCTCCAGTGTGGTGACAAAGCCATAGCCGGCGGTATTGGTCAGCAGTACTGGCTTGTCGGCATCATCGACTGCCAGCACCGCAACGAAACGCATTTCTGGTGGTGACTGCAGCCGACCACTGAGAGGCTCGCCCTGGCCTCTTGCCGAGGGTAATGAGTGAGCAGACAGCGAGTAACTGCGGCCACTTTCATCGAGGAATACAATCTGCTGGTTACTGCGGGCTTTGACTGAAGTCAGATAGCGATCACCGGTACGGTAATTGAGTGACACCGGATCCACATCGTGCCCTTTGGCAGCGCGTACCCAGCCGCTCTCGGAGAGCACAATGGTTAACGGTTCGGTCGGCAGCAGTTCAGTGGCATCCAGCGCTTTGGCCGCCTTGCGTTCGACGATATGGGATCGACGGTCATCACCGAATTTTTCGGCATCGGCGGTCAGCTCCTTGCGAATCAGGGTTTTCAGGCGGTTATCCGAACCCAGCAGCAACTCGAGCTGTTTGCGCTCTTTCGACAACTCATCCTGCTCACCGCGGATTTTCATTTCTTCCAGCTTGGCCAAATGGCGCAAACGCAGTTCCAGAATCGCTTCTGCCTGGCGGTCGCTGATGCCGAAACGTTCCATCATCACCTGTTTGGGTTCATCCTCATTACGAATGATGGCAATGACTTCATCGATATTCAGATAAGCAATCAGCAGGCCTTCCAGCACATGCATGCGGTCCAGCACTTTATCCAGTCGGTACTGCAGGCGCCGACGCACTGTGGTGACACGGTATTCCAGCCATTCCAGCAGCATATCGCGCAGGTTCTTAACCTGCGGACGGCCATCCATGCCGATCATATTCATATTAACGCGGTGGCTGCGCTCCAGATCGGTGGTCGCAAACAGATGCGACATCAGGCCTTCAATATCGACCCGGTTGGAGCGCGGCACAATCACCAGCCTTACTGCATGCTCGTGATCCGACTCGTCTCGCAGATCCGCCACCATCGGCAGTTTCTTGGCCTGCATCTGGGCCGCGATCTGTTCCAGAATTTTGGCACCGGAAACCTGGTAAGGCAGCGCATCAATAATGATTTCGCCATCGACTTTGTCGTAAGAGGCGCGTTGTTTGATGGAGCCGTTACCGGTTTCGTAAATCTTGCGGATCTCATCGCGGCTGGACACGATTTCGGCGCCGGTGGGGAAATCCGGACCCTGAATATCTTCCAGAATCTCATCCAGCGTGGTGCGGGATGACTTAAGCAGTTTAAGACAGGCTTCGACGACTTCGCGCAGATTATGCGGCGGGATATCGGTGGCCATGCCCACCGCGATACCGGTGGTCCCGTTGAGCAGAAGATTGGGCAGTCGTGCCGGCAATAAGGACGGTTCATCCATGGTGCCGTCAAAGTTCGGCACCCAGTCTGCGGTGCCCTGTCCCAGCTCACTCAGCAGCACCTGTGCATAGGGCGCCAGCCGCGCCTCGGTATAACGCATCGCGGCAAAAGACTTGGGATCATCAATCGAACCCCAGTTGCCCTGGCCGTCAATCAGCGGATAACGGTAAGAAAAAGGCTGGGCCATCAGCACCATGGCTTCGTAACAGGCGGAATCACCATGCGGGTGATATTTACCCAGCACGTCACCCACGGTACGGGCTGATTTTTTGTGCTTGGACAGCGCGCTCAGGCCGAGTTCCGACATCGCATAAACAATGCGTCGCTGAACCGGTTTCAGGCCGTCGCCGATATGTGGCAGCGCCCGGTCCAGAATGACGTACATCGAATAATCCAGATAGGCTTTTTCCGTGAAGTCACGCAGTGACAGCTGTTCCAAATCATCGACAATGGCAGTCATGGTCTTATCTCTTGTTGCTTACAGGGCAGCCAGATCGGCAAGATCGCCGTGCTGTTCCAGCCAGGCTTTTCTATCCGAGGAACGTTTCTTGGCCAGCAGTTTATCCAGCGTCATCAGGGTATCGTCCTCGGCCTGAATCGTGAGCCGGACCAGACGTCGGGTGTCCGGTGCCATTGTGGTTTCACGCAGCTGCATCGGATTCATCTCACCCAGGCCTTTAAAGCGCTGAATACTCAGTTTGCCCTTAATGTTCTCTCTTTCGATACGGTCCAGAATGATTTGCCGCTCTTCATTATCGAGTGCATAAAACACCTGTTTACCCACATCGATTCGATACAGCGGCGGCATCGCGACACAGATATGGCCTGCTTCCACCAGTGGCCGGAAATGACGCACAAACAGGGCACAGAGCAGCGTTGCGATATGGGCACCATCCGAGTCGGCATCAGCCAGAATGCAGATTTTACCGTAGCGCAGACCACTCAAATCATCCGAGCCCGGATCGACACCGATGGCGACGGCAATATCATGCACTTCCTGCGAGGCCAGCACCTGGGTGGGTTCCACCTCCCAGGTATTCAGAATCTTACCGCGCAGCGGCATGATGGCCTGAAACTCTCGATCCCGGCCCTGTTTGGCTGAGCCGCCGGCTGAATCCCCTTCCACCAGAAACAGTTCAGTGCGGGTCGGATCCTGTGAGGTGCAGTCTGCCAGTTTACCCGGCAGCGCCGGTCCCGACTGCACCCGTTTGCGTACCACTTTCTTGGCCTGTTTAAGCCGCGACTGGGCATTGCTGATAGCGAGATCGGCAATCTTCTCACCGTCTTCAACATGATGGTTCAGCCACAGGCTGAAAGCATCTTTAACTGCGCCGGACACAAAACCGGCACATTGACGTGAGGACAGACGCTCCTTGGTCTGACCGGAAAACTGCGGATCTTCCAGCTTGACCGACAGTACATAGCAGCAGCGTTCCCAGACATCTTCCGGTGTCAGCTTGACACCACGGGGCAGCAGATTGCGGAACTCACAGAATTCTCTTAAGGCATCCAGAACGCCACTGCGAAGACCATTAACATGGGTACCGCCCTGCGCCGTCGGAATCAGATTGACATAACTTTCCGCCAGCACTTCGCCCGGCTCCAGTTGCCACATAATAGCCCAGTCGACTTCTTCATTTTCTTCACTGATGTGACCGACGAACGGTGAAGCCGGTACACAGGGCTCGTCTGTCATGGCAGAAGACAGGTAGGATTTCAGTCCATCTTCATAGCACCAGCGATCTTCGACTTTCTCCTTACCGCTGAGATCAGTGAAAGTGACCACCAGCCCCGGACACAAAACAGCCTTGGCACGCAGCACATGACGCAATCTGGCCACCGAATATTTAGGGCTGTCGAAAAAGGACTCATCTGCCCAGAAACGCAGGCTGGTACCGGTGTTACGTTTGCCCACCGTGCCGATTTCAGCCAGGGGCTCTTTTAACGCTCCGCCTTCAAAAGCGGTGGCGTACTCAATACCGTTCCGCTTGATTTTGACTTCCAGGCGGGTGGACAGGGCATTGACAACCGACACACCGACGCCGTGCAGACCACCAGAGTATTTGTAGTTCTTATTGGAGAATTTACCGCCGGCATGCAAACGAGTCAGAATAACCTCGACGCCCGGCACGCCCTCTTCCGGGTGAATATCCACCGGCATGCCGCGACCGTCATCACTGACTTCGAGTGAATTATCTTTATGCAGGGTGACCTGAACCTGGCGGGCGTGACCGGCTATCGCCTCATCCACGCTGTTATCGATGACTTCCTGGGCAAGATGGTTGGGTCGGGTGGTATCGGTGTACATGCCCGGTCTCTTGCGGACCGGCTCGAGTCCTGTCAGGACCTCAATCGCCGAAGCATCGTAGGTATTTGTCATCGTTTACAAATCAAGTTGAATTTATTCCCACCGAAGATTATCAGTATCAAAGCCTAACACACAACATTTAAGCTTTTTTGTTGCTGAATGCTTGACATAAATAATCACAGACACAATATTAGTAATTAATAATTCTCTAACATGGAAATCATCATGAATATCGATCGTTTTGTTATGGCCTTTGCCGGTTCGGTTATTTTGATCAGTTTATTGCTGTCTCAGCTCCATCATATTTACTGGCTGTGGCTGACCGCTTTTGTCGGGGCCAATCTGCTACAGGCGGCCTTTAGCGGCTTTTGTCCCCTTGCACGCTTGCTGAAAAAGCTGGGCGCGTCTGCCGGACCCGCGTTTGATTGACACTGCTGACACTGACCTTGTCGGGATTTCATATCCAAAGATTCTCCGAATCATTCTCTCAGCGGGGGACTTCTCAGCATCATGAGCTGATGATAGTGTGAGTATATAGATTCATATCGCTTGATTCGTGTGCACGCAAGGTGCTTGTGGATGAATTACCTGCGTTGTTGAAACTGACGTCAAGCTTAATGATGAAGCTGTCTGAGTGAGGATTTATCAATGTTGCGATCGTTAGCCTTAATTCTGGCACTGCTGCTTACCGGCATGATGGGTGCCAGGGCCGAAGATTCAAGCCAGCAGGCATTTGACAGAGATGCCCAGGCAGCCATCAAGGAACTGGCAACCAGCCTTAAATCCTCTCTGATGGCAGCCATGAATGATGGTGGGCCGGCTGAAGCCGTCTCAGTCTGTAATCTGATTGCCCCCAGTCTGGCAGCCGAAATTTCCAAAAAATATGGTCTGGAGATCGGCCGCACCAGCCTCAAGGTCCGTAACCCGGCTAATGAAGCCGATGCCTGGGAAACCGATGTCTTGCAACGCTTCGAAACCCGACTGGCCAGTGGCGAAGCAATACAGAAACTGACTTTCAAAGAGAAAGTCGACAGCGAATCAGGCAGTCAGTGGCGCATGATGAAAGCCATACCCACTGATAAAGTCTGCCTGTCCTGTCACGGTAAAAAAATCGCTGAGCCCATCCAGGCCAGGATTGAAGCCCACTATCCTGATGATTTGGCGACTGGCTTCAAACTGGGTGATATCCGTGGTGCCTTTACCGTCAAAAGGGATATTGTCGATTAAGCCTATTTGAGACTGATCATTTCACTGCGGCCTTTCAGCTCAAAGCAGAGCTTGTCTTCTTTGGCCAGCCAGCCTAAAGCACGATGCAGGACTTTGCTGTCCAGCTTGGTGTCTTTGGCAAGCTTGCTGGCTGAGACAACCCCATTTTCAGCAAGATACTGCCAAATCACTCCTGCTGCCGAACCAATTGCATCTGTCATAGCTTCTCCTCCGATATCAGTTGCGTGATGTTCTAAAGCGTTGATTATTTGGCAAATTTTATGCCAATAGAAGATGCATGATATATCGTCATTTTTTCAGAGAGATGACAGTCTGATGCACTTTTTCGGCGCAGAAAGAGAAGCGGATGCACCCAAAATCAGCGTTTTAATTCAGTGACAGCCTCAGCCATTTTAGCCAGCGCCATGTTCAGCTGGGCTCGGGGGCAGCCCATATTGAGACGCATAAAGCCAGAGCCAGTATCTCCGAAAACATAGCCCGGATTCATACCCACCCCCGCTTGTTCGATAAAGAAACTGCGAAGCGCCTGATTATCCAGCCCCAGTTGACGGCAATCCAGCCACAGCAGATAAGTGCCTTCCGGCTCTATCAAGTCAATGCCGTCCATCTCGGCACTGATAAAACCTCGCGCGGTATCCAGTGACTGCTGAAGATAAGCCATCAAAGCATCCAGCCAGGCATCACCATGGCGGTAGGCCGCTTCATAGGCCGTGATGCTGAAAGGGTTCGCGGCACTGATGTGCCAGCTCTCAAAAACCTGATTAATCGCTTTACGGTCTGCCTTTTTCGGAACCACCAGCGAGGAAAGCCCCAGGCCGGGTATATTGAAGGTTTTGCTCGGGGCGATGGCGGTGAGCACGTTGACTGAGTCAGTCAAATCGGCCAAAGGCAGATGTGTCTGCCCCGGGAAAATCAGATCAGCATGGATTTCATCAGAAATGATGGTCATCTGATAGCGCTCAGCCAGTGCCAATAGCTCCAGTAATTCCTGACGCTGCCAGACCCGTCCCACCGGGTTATGCGGAGAGCACAACAATAGCAGTCTGGCCCCCGCTTTGGCACAGTCTTCGAGATGCTCGAGATCCATCGAATAACGACCGTTATCCAGCTTGAGCGGGTTCAGTACCAATTCACGTCCGGTTTGAGTCACCGCAGTAAAAAATGGAAAGTAGACCGGTGGCTGGGCGATGACTTTATCACCGGGCTCGGTCAAGGCCTCAATCGCGGCATGAAGTGAAGGCACGACGCCCGGACACATCATGATTTGACTGCGTTCTACCGACCAGTGATAGCGGCGCTGGCACCAGTCAATCAGAGACTGATAGACAGCATCAGGAAATAATGTGTAACCGTAAATCGGATGCGTGGCTCTGGCCACCAATGCCTCTGTCACGGCAGGCGGCGCAGCGAAGTCCATATCCGCCACCCACATCGGCATCACATCCGAGCGGCCGAAATAGGCCTTTCTGGCATCGAACTTAAGGCTGCTTGAACCGCTGCGATCAATGGCACTGTCAAAATCAAAGCTCATGGCTTAAACCCGCTACTCTTGTTTCTGATTGACCAGCGAGTTTAAGGTCTTCCTCACCACCTGAGCAATGCATGACCGTGTTAAACGTTAAAGGCCTCTGACTTATTCCGCTTTCGAGCGCAGCTTCCACACCGTCACTTCAGACAGGGTATGCTGGAATTTGCGGCTGGTTTCGCGAATCACAAACGGCACTGATTCCGGGCCACGGATGAGTTCAAAATGCGGCTCCAGAATCGCTTTGAGCCCATCCAGGGTAGTAAAGCTCTCGCCATCTTTTTTGAAACCGCCCAGCCACTCCGACTTCTCGGTGTGCTCTTCCAGCCAGGTGTAAGGCGAGGCCAGCATGAGAATACCGCCATCATTGAGCCTTTCATGCACATGACGCAGGAACTGCGCGGGACGATATAAACGGTCGATCAGGTTGGCGGCCAGAATCAGATCATAATCACGGTAATTCGCTTTGAGATTACAGGCATCGCCCTGCATAAACTCAACTTTATCAGCCACTTCAGCCAGACCCAGTTGATCCAGTCGGCGTTCTTCGTAGTGCACCAGATCACCTTCATCAGTGATGGTGTAACGCACCACACCTTTTTGTGCCATCTGCACACCCAGGTTGATTAGTCGAGCTGAAAAATCAACACCGGTGACTTTATCGAAATGATGCGCCAGTTCGAAACTGGCACGGCCGACCGCACAGCCAATGTCCAGTGCATGACCTTTGGGCTGATCTCCCATCACTTCCACAGCCAATTGCGCCAGCGTTTTGGGGAAATTGGCGACATTGAAGTAGCTTTCACCGTAGTGAAATTCAGCATACTGCGACAGCATCTGGTCGGTTTCATAGTTGGAGCTGTGCTGTTCCACTTCGTTATCCGAGACCACATAGCGGAAACCGGCATGCTGGAAGAAATGACGGCGGAAAGCATAACGCGAGGCCAACCGGCTCTCGTTACCACAGGAAATCCAGGAACCTCCTTTGATCAGGTTATGCTGGCCGTCGAATGTCGGTGTGGTGAAATCATCGTATATCGGATGCACTTTGAAACCATCAAACGGATAGGTCGGCGTTTCTGTCCATTGCCAGACATTACCAATGACATCATAAAGCTCGCCGTGGGCAAACTGATCCACCGGACAGGATGAAGCCGCATAATCCAGATGAATATTGGCCAGCGCCGGTTTGTCATCCAGTTCGCTCAGACCTGAGTGATCATAAATCCGGTACCATTCATCCTCAGTCGGCAGGCGCACCGGTTGCCCGGTCTGCTCGGCCTTCCAGTTACAGAATGCCTTGGCCTCGTGGTAATTGACATCCACCGGCCAGTTCCAGGGCATGTCGACAAGCTCGGTCATCAAGCGCAGTTGCCAGCCTTTGGGACTTTTGACCCAGAAAGTGGGATGCTTCGCCTGAGTGAACTCCCGCCAGGCCAGGCCTTCCTCCTGCCACCAGTCATCATGCTGATAGCCTCCTGCTTCGACAAAACCCAGAAATTCCTGGTTACTGACCAGAAAGCGGGAGGCCTGGAAATCGTTAATTTCAGCTTCATGCTGTCCGTATTCATTATCCCAGCCGTATATCAGGTCGCTGTAATCTTTGCCAAGCTGGACCGTGCCTCCCGGAATGTCTACCAGACTATTTTCCGGTGCCTTGCCTTTGTCTTTAAACGGCCGCCACTCTGGTCTTGACTGCACCAGTTCCAGTTTCTGCTGGCGAATCAGTACCGAAGAGGTCTCAAGGTGGATTTGCTCGTGCTCAATCCCCATCAGGATCGCCCACCAGGGATTATCCCAGTCGATCGGCAGTTTGAGCGGTGCTTTCTGGATGACTTTATTAATCATCGCCTTGACCTGATCACGATAGGCAGTGACTTCCTCTACTGCAGGCCATTCATAATGATCATCATTGAGATCATCCCAGCTCATTTCATCGACACCGACAGCAAACATGGATTCGAACTTGGGATTGATGCGTTTATCGATAAGTCCCGCCAGCAGCATTTTGTTCACAAAAAATGTGGCGGTATGTCCGTAATAGAAAATCAAGGGATGACGCAGCGGGATCGACTTGCGATAAAAAGCCTCATCGGATTTCAGCGTGTCGAACAAAGATTGATAGCGCTCGAAAGTGAAGTTGAAATAATCAGCGATTTCGCGACGCTTGGCGGCGGGATCATCGCCATTCAGCAGTGGGGTCCGTAAAATACTGTGCTCAGCTACTGCGTTCTTTTTGAGGGTGCTTTCAGCTGTCATGATCCTACTCCGTTATGACTTTCAATGAGTCGTTATGACTAGTGAAGCGTGAAATTGTTGCGAAAGAATGGCTATGCGACAGTGATTATCTGATTTGTCTCGCCAGCCAGGCTGTTTTGGCCGACAATTCCAGCGAACAACTCCATTTATACGCGAGATTGATGGTTTCTGCACAGGCATAGACCCCATGGCCTGAGACCACGGTGACTTTGAAATCTTTGAGTTTGTCGGCGACCATCGCCGGCGATCTGGCGACATAATCCTGATAGGGAATGGTCACCACCGGCACCAGCGGGAAATAATACTGGCCTTCAAAATCGACCGGCACGAAGTCCTGACCGTTGAGCGTCAATGCGACGGTATGCGGCCCATGGCTATGAAAAACCGCACGGGCAGCGGCATTTTGCCGGTAAACCTCGATATGCAGCGGGGCATCGAGTGAAGCGCCCTCTTCGCGGCTACCATCGATATGGCAACGAATCAGGTCTTCAGGCTTTAAGGTATCGGCACAACAGCCTGTCGGGGTGACCCAGATCTCATCATGCCAGCGCAATGAGGCGTTGCCACTGTGAGAATCATTACAGCCATATTGACGCAGCCAGCGGTAATGCTGCACCAGCTCCTGCTTGAGCTGATTCAGATCAGCCTGCCTCGGCATTATCCTGTTTCTCCAGCAGATCATCGATGTGGCGCAGCCATTGACCAGCCTGACTTGACTGGTTCTTAAAAGCCATCGCGCGGCTGAATGCCGATTTGGCCTGTTCCAGTTGGTCCAGATGGAAATAACTGGTGCCAAGCAGTAACTGCGCCCGGCCTTTTTCATTGCCTTTGAGCTGTTCGACTACCGGCGTCAATGTATCAATCACTTTCTGCCAGTCTTTAGTGCTGATATGGACCTGGGCCAGTTTCAAATGACTTTCACCACTGCTGTCTTTGGCCAGCATACGGTTTAGCGTCTGCGCCGCCAGTTCGTCTTCACGAGCCGCCAGCCAACTGTCGGCGAGTTTTTCAAGATGTTTGAAGTCAGCAGGAATGACCCCGTCATTCATCGCCCGTTCCAGCAGCTTGCCGGATTTATATGGCACCCGAAGATAGCGATACATATCGGCGAGGTTAACCAGGGTTTCAGCGTCGCCCAGATCGAGACGATCGGCCAGCATGCGCACGGCCAGTGAGGTGAATTCTTTTTCCTGTTGCAGATAAAGCGCCGACAATTGATCCCAGTAAATCTTGCGATGTGGATAGCGGGTGATTAGCGTTTCGAGCACATTAATGGCGGACTTATACTGTCTCAGCGACATATGTGCTGACAGTTGCAGACGATACCAGTCTTCCTTGGGGTCCCGGTCGTTTTTAATCGCAGTGCGGATATGCTCAACCACTTTGCTGTAGTTTTCCACCCGGTAATAGGCAGTTGCCAGCAACACGTATACGCTGTTTTCCGGCTGACGCTCATTGGCAAGCCAGTCTTCCATCAGCTTGATGCCCTGACTGTACTGACCATCGGCAATCAGCAATTGTGCGAGGTTATAGCGAAGGTTGTGCGTCACGTCCTCAGGTAAGGCATCAGCATCCAGGGCCTGCTGAAACGCTTCCGCTGCCCTGTCGTACTGATCCTGCTCTGAATACAGATAACCAATGGTCTGCTGGACCACCGCGCGGTCGTAACTGCCCGCATCAGTCTGCCCCAGCAGTTCATTGAGCTGCCTGCCAGCCTGAGAATACTGCTCAGCTTCCATCAGTTCCTGTGCCTTACTGAGCGATTTATAGGTTTTCTCGGTCAGCAGGTACTCATCATCCTGCGCCTGCACAGGCGACAGCAGCAACAGGCTCAGCAACAGTGAAGGGATCAGCAATAGTTTCATCGTGACAGTTTAAACTCGATTTCCTGGGTCGCCTGACGTTCCACCGGCTGACCTTCGACCAGTTTCGGTTTGAACTTCCATTTCAGCACAGCTTCGATCGCTTCGTCATTGAATACATTAGACGGTTCCGCCTTGATGACTTTGGCATCCCTGACCGTGCCATCTTTGGTGATAATGAACTGCACCGTCACCACCCCTTCTATGCCACGTCTGGCGGCGACACGCGGGTATTGGGGCGGAATCCGCACCAGCGGCACCACTTCATTATCGCTAATCGGTCCCTGACCCGGTGCAGGGGCCGGCGCCGGTGCCGCCTTCGGCGCTTTGGCAACATCTCCCAG
>JABURN010000119.1 GCA_014762585.1 Methylophaga sp. | reverse complement strand
TGGCTGCGCTTGAGGCTTCTGGGCCAGGCATTCATCAAGGCTTTCAACAGGGTCGCTAAGGGAATAGCGAAAAAGATGCCCCAGAATCCCCAGATGCCGCCGAAGAACAGGACGGCAAGAATGATCGACACCGGATGCAGGTTGACGGCCTCTGAAAACAGCACAGGCACCAGCACATTGCCATCCAGTGCCTGGATAATGCCGTAGGCAATCACCACATACATGAACTCATTGGTCAGGCCAAAATGGAAACCAGCCACCGCCGCAACCGGTAGCGTGGCAACCGCAGCACCGATAAAGGGCACCAGTACGGAAAAACCGACCAGCACCGCGAGCAATGCGGAATAAGGCAAACCGAATAAGGCAAAAGTCACAAAGGTCACCGAGCCAACGATGATGATTTCAACGACTTTGCCGCGAACATAATTGGCAATCTGATCATCCATTTCATTCCAGATCCGGCTCATCAGTCCGCGTTTTTCCGGCAGTACTGACAGAGTGAAACCAACCAGTTTTTCCCGATCTTTTAGCATGAAGAAAATCAGAATCGGGACCAGTACCAGGTAGACGATCAAGCCAATCACACTGCCCAGTGATGCCAGAGAAAGCGTCAGCGCCCGCTGTGCATAGAGATTGAATTCACGGCTGATGGCAGCAATCCAGGTCTGGATCTGATCCTGGGTAACGAAGTTGGGATATTTCTGTTGCAGTTCATCCAGCCACTCCTGGCCGCTGGAAAGCATTTTGGGAATTTCCTGCACCAGATTCACCATTTGATTCCAGAGCAAAGGCATCAGCAGGAATGCCAGGGCCAGCATGGCACCGATAAATCCCAAAAAGACAATGCCAATGGCGACTTTCTCTGGTACGTGCCTTCGGGTTAACAGGTTGACCACGCCCTGCAGGAGGAAAGCGAGCACCAGGGCTGTGAAGAACGGTGCCAGCATACGTCCGAACCAGATCACCGCCGCAAAACCGAGTACCAGCACGATGAGCATAATGACCGCTTCTTCATCAGAGAAGTAACGCTCAGCCCAGTCACTAAAAATTGCCCGCAAGGTCATACTTTGATTGTCCTTTTGACCACTGAGATTTGTTGTGCGTATTTTGGCACAACCCTTGGCCCCAAGTTGAACAGAATCCGGTTAATGACGCAATTCCTGCTGTTTTGCTTGCCCTGCCCAAGCGCACATTGCCTGTGCTATTTTTCTAACTGACTTTACTAAAATACGACCTTTACAAGCCAGGGAACTGTTATGGCCCAAAAAACCACTCAAGAATCAGATAAAGCGCTGCCCTCCAACCGCTCTCTGAGTAGTTATCTGTTTGGTCTGGTACAGCATAGACTCTGGCTGAAAGTGCTTATCGGCATGTTCCTGGGCCTGGTCACCGGCATACTCCTGGGCCCTTCTGTGGGATTGGTGGAGCCGGCCACCGGTTCTATTATCGGTAACTGGCTGGCTTTTCCCGGTCGCTTGTTTATCGCCACTATTCAGATGATTGTGATTCCGCTGATTATCGCCTCGGTGGTACGAGGGCTTGCTGCGACCGAAGATATGGAGCAGCTGCGCAAGGTCGGCGTCCGCGTGGTGTTGTTTTTCACTGCCACCACGGCATTGGCTTCAGCGATAGGCCTCTGGGTTGGCAACCTGTTTAATCCCGGCAAGCTGCTGCAAAACGTCACTTTACCCAAACAGGACAGTGGGGAGATTGCACCTGCAACGATGCCGGATGTGACCACCCTGCCCGATGTTTTATTGGGACTATTACCGGGTAATCCGCTGGATGCCATGGTTCAGGGGCAAATGCTGCAGGTGGTGATTTTCTCCATCATCGTCGGCGTGGCTCTGGTGTCGATGCCGGCGGAACAATCCCGGCCGATGCTGGATTTACTGCGCTCTCTGCAACAAATCTGTATGACCGTGGTGCATTGGGCCATGCGTCTGGCACCTTATGCCGTGTTTGGCCTAATGGCCCAACTCACTACCAGCATTGGTCTCAGTGCTTTGCTGGGTATGGCATCTTATGTGCTCACTGTGCTCACCGGGCTTTTGATGCTGATGCTGGTGTATCTGTTGCTGCTGAAACTACTGGCTGGTCAGCATCCGATTCATTTTCTGAAACATTGCCGTGATGTGCTGTTACTGGCTTTTTCTACATCCAGTTCTGCTGCAGTGATGCCCCTGTCAATCCGTACCGCTCAGGAGAAGCTCGCTGTCAGACCGTCTATTGCCCAGTTTGTTATTCCGTTAGGCGCGACCATTAACATGAATGGCACTGCCCTTTATCAAAGTGTCGCCACCGTGTTTCTGGCTCAGGTCTATGGCATTGATTTGAGCATGGCCAGCATGGCATTGGTCGTGGCGATGGCTGTGGGTGCGTCCATCGGTTCACCGGCAACACCCGGGGTGGGGATCGTGATACTGGCGATGGTATTGACCACGGTGGGTATTCCGCCCAGCGGCATAGCCCTGATTATGGGAGTGGACCGTATTCTGGACATGTCGAGAACGGCTGTGAATGTGACCGGTGATTTAGTGACTTCACGTTTGATGGAGGCCTGGACCAGAAAACAGGCTGGTCCTGCTGATAAGCTGGCTGAACTTGAATCTGCGTCTGTGAAAAATGACTAAGAATAATATTTTTTCAGATTTGCCCACATCGCTTGATCAGGAAGTTTTTGAAGATATTCTGAACCGAGAGAACATAAGAATTGAACGAATTATCTCGCAGGGTCACAGCGCGCCTGAAACTGGCTGGTTTGATCAAGATAAAAATGAGTGGGTTATTGTATTAACGGGTTCGGCCAGCCTGCTGTTTGAAGGTCAAGATGAAATTGAACTCAGTGCAGGTGACTACTTAATGATTCCGGCACATCAGCGTCACAGAGTACTTAAAACCGACCCTGAACAGCCGACTATCTGGCTGGCCATCTTTTTCAGTTAATGACAGACAATAAAAAAACCGGCTGCCGAGACAGCCGGTTCTTAATGTCACGCCGGATGGATTTACAGGCCTTCAGCAAATTCTATTGCCTCATCAACGACCCGGCCCAGGCCGCCTGATACATCTTGTGATTTGATTTGTTCCAGGTTCACTGGATCACCAACAATCACGGCTCCCCCCATACCAGCACCAATGTGAGGATCACACTGGTAAATGTAGATACCCTCTTTTTCAAAGGTGTGATTGATGTTTTCACTCATGGGTGAGGTGAATGCCTCAGTGCCTTCAGGAATGAGGTTTTCAAGCATATTGACGTTATGGGTCATCATGTTTTCCCAGTAAACAGTGTCACCGGGTTGAATATGGATATTCATGGGCATGAATTTGAGCCCCCGCGCGTCAACTGTATGGTTTTCTGCTACCGCAGAGCCCGCTGCTAGCAGACCTGTAAAAAACAACGCAGTAAGGATGGATGTGAAAATTTTCATGTAACCTCCTGTATTTTGTTCGATAGTGAGACAGGTGGTTTTGGGATGAGTTCAATAGGAAATAACTGTCAATTCAATCGATTAGTCAAAAGACCTGGTATGACCGCCGCCCTCAGAAATCATTCCTCATGTAGGCGCTGAGTTATTCTTTTGGCGTGGTACATATCCGCATCAGCCTGTTGCATCAGCGCCATCTGAGTTTCCCCATGCTCAGGGAAACAGGCAACGCCGATACTGGCCGTCAAGCCCAGCATGGTATCGTCGAGCTGATAGGGTTGAGCTAATTCTGCCCGAATTTTAGTCACGACTTCGTCTACATCTTTTTTATCAATTCGGTCCAGAATCATCACAAATTCATCACCGCCCATTCTGGCCACGGTGTCGGTATCGCGCAGACAGCTGTTAAGCCGCTGAGCCGTCTGTCGCAGAATCCGGTCACCGGCTTCATGTCCAAAATGGTCATTGGCCTGTTTGAACTTGTCCAGATCAAGGTACAGCACGGCAAAACTTTCCTGATTGCGTTTGGCCCTGGCCAGCACCTGCTGAAAGCGATCATGGAACAAACGGCGATTTGGCAGACCGGTTAACTGATCGAACATGGCCAGTTGATGCAGGCTTTCCAGCATCTTACGACGCACGATTGCGGCGGCAATCTGAGTAGAAACAAACTCCAGCAGCTCTCGTCCATCCATATTGTCTGCTTTGTTGTCAGTGTGCGTTTTCACCATCAGGGCACCGACAATACCGTCCTGTGACTTCAATGGCACCGCCAACCAGTCTGGCACAGCACTTTGCTCCCAGGATGACTTAGGCCAGCTATCACCTCTTTTCGCGACCTGGGTACAAAGGGTTTCCAACACTTTCTTCTGATCTTTGAGATCGCCCGTGCCGCAGTGATAAACCAGCTCGGAGCCCTGACTTTCTTCATCATACAGACCAATAACAAACTGCTGCATGGATATCAGGCCGGCGATGATGTCATGTATGCGTTTATACAGGTCAGTCAGACTCTGCTCGGTATGAGCCGCTTCGGAAATATGAATCAGCGACGCCTGACGGGCTTCGGTCTGCTTGAGTTGGGTAATGTCACGAGCAACCGCAATCCGCATGGCATCATCTTCTGACCAGCGTGCCGACCAGAGCAGGTTCACCACCCGGCCATCCTTACGGATGTAGCGGTTCTCGAAATCGATTTTGGCGACGCCGGCCATGATTTCAGCGACTGTTTGCAAGGTGCGCTCCCGGTCCTCCGGATGCACCATATCCAGCATCTGCCTGCCAATCATCTCTTCCGGCTTGTAACCAAAGATTCTCTCGCCACCGGCACTCACATAGAGAAAATGCCCCTTCTCATCGACAACACAAATCGCATCGAGCAGCATATCGATGTAGCGAGTCAAAGCATTGAATTGCGACGGTTTCATCAGGATTTGTGAGTCAGCGGCAAGGATGTGGTCATCTGTTCAGTGACTAATTATCGAGCGTCACCGGTGATACGAATTCTGTCGGCTTGATCACCAACACAGAACAGGCCACCTGTTCCAGCACCATTTCTGCAGTATTGCCGATAAAAACACCACTGATTCCGGTTCGAGCCACACTGCCCATAATCAACAGGTCAACATCCAGTGCATTCGCCTGCTCAGGAATGACCTTATCTGCTGCCCCTTCAATCAAATGAAAATAAGCGTAACGTTGTCCCTGACCTGACTTGCCAAGATTAGGGTTCACATAGTCAGCAATGCGCTGAAGACTGCGCTGATGCGCTGTTTTTTCATCATTTACATATTGTCGGGTCTGCTGGTCATTCAGCTGTCCCCATGCTTTCAGCAGCATTTCGTCAGGCGGCTGCCAGCAGTGCAATATATGCAGACGGGTATCAACATCATTCGCCATCTCCGCTGAAAACCGCAACAGAGATTGGTTAAATGGGTTCATTGCAGAGCTTGGATCAGTGGTATCGAAGTCCAGGGCCAGCAGGATATTCTTGTACTCCAGTCGGGCACCCGGTTTGATAATCCATAGCGGACAAGGACATTTCCGCAGCAGATGCATATCATCACTGCCGAATAATCGTTCGAGCCAGGGCGGATTTTCAGCCACCTTGATTAAAAGATCATATTGCTCAGCCAGTACAGTTCTGATGGTCTCAACAAAGCGCTTACCGGTTTTTATCTGGACTGAGACTTCGACATCGAGCTCTAATGAATCAATCAATCCGGTCAGATATCGCTGACGTTCACTTTTGAGTTCCTGTTCCAGTTGCTTAATATCAAGATTCTGTGGCAAGGGATTCAGTTGCAGACGAACTTCGGGCATCACTTCCAATACCGTCAGACTGGCAGCTTGATTCTGCGCGAATGCTATCGCTTGTTTAAGCGCTTCAGCCTGTTGCGAGGCCGGCTCGGAAAGATAGAGAATACGTTTCATTTGGCTCATTCGTCCGCCTTTTTTTCTGCTCGTCCGGTCAGGAGTTTGTCGACAGCTTCTTTTGCCGCATCCGAATATGGCTCCAGCACCATATTGACGCCCTCATTGGCAAACAGAATCTGATCCTGTCTGTTTGTTACCGAGAAAGCAGTTTTTCCCTGATAGCCATGTTGTCTGAGGCCGTGAAGCAGCATCCGATTGATCTGACTGTCGCGCACCGTGCTGACCACCCAGTTAATTTTGTCGAGAGGTAATGAGGCCACAAACTCGGGGTTTTCCACATCCCCATAACGGACGTTGTATCCATCTCTGCTATGACGCCTGACCGTTTCCGGGTCAAAATCCACGGCCACAAATTGACAATTCCGCTTTGCCAGATTGCTGGCCACTGAGGCTCCAAAACGACCCAGTCCCACCAGCAAAATTTCTATATTCTGCTCAGCACCGGCCGCATCATTCATTTCGCGGTAAGGAATGCGCCGCTCAAACAGCGACAAAAATCGTGCATAACGCTCATAGATTTGGTGAGAGTAAAGAATCATATAGGTGGAGGCGCTGATAGTGATCAGCCCCACCAGCGTAATCAGGCCGACCACCTCCTGGTTAAGATGCCCCAATGACAGACCCAACGCAGCCAGAATCAGCGAGAACTCACTGATTTGAGCAACAGTCAGGCCCGCCAGAAAACCGGTGCGTTTGCGGTAGCCCATGTATCCCATAATCGCCATGACAATCAGCGGATTCCCAAACAGTACAAACAGCGAAAAGATACTGGCAGCGAATACCTGTGAGCCCAGCATGCTCAAGTCCAGCGTCGCCCCCAGTTCTACGAAGAAGAACAGCAACAGGAAATCCCGCAAGCTGACCAGACGAGCTGCGACCTGCTCACGATAGGCTGTCGAGGCAATGGAAATACCGGCCAGAAATGCACCCACTTCTTTACTGAAACCTAGCACTTCCCCTGTCGTCGCCCCGATAACCGCCCAGGCAATGGCAAATAGCATTAACAACTCGGTGGAATGTGCCAGACGATGGAGTAGCCAGGGCAGGACGTAACGCATCAGCAAAGCCACAACGATCAGCATGGCCCCGCCCTTGAGAATGATCTCAACGGCTTCCCAGCCCAGACTGGTATCGCTGTCTGCCTGACCATAGGCGGTGAGGCCAATCATCACCAACACCACCACGATATCCTGAACAATCAGGAAACCCACAGCGATTCGACCATGCAGGGCATCGACTTCACGTTTATCAGACAATAACTTAACGATGATGATGGTGCTGGAAAAGGTCAGCGCGACGGCAATATAGATAGCCGGCACATGTCCGAAGCCGAGCATGAGCGCAATGAAATATCCAACGACAGAGGTAAAAAAGACCTGCCCCAGACCAGAGGCGAGTGCTACTGGCCCCACTGTCCTGATGACATGAAGGTCGAGCTTGAGACCGACGACGAACAACAATAAGGCGATACCCAGCCTTGCAAACAGCTCGATCTCACTGCTGTGTGACACCATTTCAAAGCCCGAGGGGCCGATCAGGATGCCGACTACGATAAAAGCGACAATCAGGGGTTGCTTGAGAAACTGGGCAATGATGCCGCCGATAGCGGCAAGGCCTAGGATGACACCAATTTGGCTGAAAACACTGTCAAACATACTTATTCCCGGACTTTTGCTATGACAACTTTATCAGCAAATGTCGCTAAAGTCGTTGCTCATTGAGCGCTTAAGCACCGAGGGTATCCTGACTGGTTTAGCCTTTGACCTGCTTATCCCTGTTGGGATTGTCATCAGCGCTGATAACCCTGTTACGGCCTTGCTGCTTGGCAGCGTAGAGCGCCTGATCAGCCTGACGCAGCAAAGTTTCGGCATCGGTATCGCGGTCAGATAATGACGACACACCAATAGAAATAGTCAGGTGTGAGAGCTTTTCGCCACGATAGCTGATATCCAAGGCCTGCACGGCTTCCCTGAGCCGCTCTGCTTTTGCCAGTGCATCGTCTAGTACTGCATCCCGCATCAGCACAACAAACTCTTCACCGCCGAAGCGACAGGGAATATCACTTTCGCGGAAATACTGCTGCAAAGTCTCAGCCACAGCCTGAAGCGCTGCATCACCGGCATCGTGACCGAATTCATCATTAAAGCGTTTGAAATGATCGATATCACAAACAAGTAAGGACAAGGGTGATTGGTTACGCTTGGCAAGCTGAATATCTCGGGCAAGGGCATCATCGAAGAAACGCCGGTTACGCAGCCCTGTCAGTGAGTCTTCAAACGAGTAACGCTGTAGATCCTCGCGCAACTTGATATTACCCAGCGTGACCGATAAGCGCTGGGAGGTACGACGCAGGAAATCTTCCAGTTGCGCCTTGGGCAGCATCTCGTGACCGCTCACCAGTGTGAGCGAGGCCAGCACCTGGCTTCCGCCTTCCAGTTGCGCCAGACGGATTTGAGCATCAGGCAGGGTGTCAATGGTATCGCCATCGAGGCTGACCTGGACAAGGCCTGGTTTGAAGATGTCTGCAAGCCTTGCTCGCATTAACTCCCTGGCTTCATCCAGATTCTCGCAGGATTGCAGGTCAACATTCAGTCTCTCAAGTTCAGCAATAAACTGGTTTTCCCTTTCCAACTCCTGCCGTCGCTGCTGTTCAGCTTCGGCGTAGGCATGCAGCTCTGCTGTGCGTTCGCTGACCCTGTCTTCGAGTTGATGGTTCAGTTGCTCCATGGCCAGATTGGTGTGCACGTAACTGCGGATTGAAATCACAACCAGCACAAGGGCAAACAGCAGTCCCCCTATCGCGATAGGAAAATCGACCCAAGGCAGGAAACTGTGGGCTACCAGCATATCCACCAGCAAAAAGATGGCATAGACCGCAAAAGCACCAAGCACCATTTGCTGAGATAAGTTGACCTGTTTTGAAAATCGCAGCACAACCCGCATCATGACCAGCAGTGAGACAACAAATAAAGCATCAAACACCGGGAAGAAAATCGCGAGGTTGCGTAATCCA
The DNA here is from genome assembly GCA_014762585.1 of Methylophaga sp. Lineage (GTDB taxonomy): Bacteria > Pseudomonadota > Gammaproteobacteria > Nitrosococcales > Methylophagaceae > Methylophaga. Next base: position 21,741 of record JABURN010000119.1, on the reverse strand, counting down.
GCGAGTGAGACCGTGACCGCTAAAAGCAGGTAAGCAAGATGAAACTGTGCCAGGACTTTGAGCAAACCACTACCTGTGGCCCCATTCAGCCAGTAATACAGCAGCATGGCGATGAATATCGGCATTGAAAAGTAACTGATTGCAGCCAAGTAAGTCTTCAGCAAAGGCCATGGCAATGCCAGCTGAATGGCCAGGTTCTCACCGATAAGCACACCGGCGGTGGCCAGAGAAAACAAACCGAGATAGAAAAACTCTTTTTTAGTGCCGCGAAACAAGGCAAAGACCAGTGTCACAAAAGCCACCAATAATGAGAACGCTGCCACAATCAGCTCATGCAGGCCGCTGCTGATGACGTGAAGCAGCATATCGGAGCGCTCCATCAATTTGGCTTCACCCCACAGGCCAATATCGGTGTAATCGGAATAAATTCGGAAATAGAGTGGCTTGCCAGCGTAATTCTCCGGCAAAGAGATCTGATGCCAGGGCCATCCCATAAAACTTTTTTTAGTCTGTGGGTCCAGTTGGCCGAATCGGTAGATTATCTGCTTATCGAGATAAACTTCGACATTGAGATTGATGCTGGTGACGAAAATAACAGGGGCTGAGAGCTTGGTGTCGGGAAGAGTGGTTCTGAACCAGACATATTGCTGTTCCCCCCTATCTGGCGGATTAGCCGGAAAACCTATCGGCTGCCACTCGGAAGACACCGCCTTGAAATCGGGCTTTGAATCAGTAAAGGTCAGATCACCCCATCGGTAATCCCAATTCAGCTCGGAGAGCGCGACAGTGGGCCCTGCTGCTCTGACGCTGGTGATGGCAATCAGATCGCCAAGCATCAGCAACAAAAGCAGAAAAATTATGCCCCGCAGGGTATGTCTGCGAGGCATCATTTGTATTAACCGACCCAGCGTCTGGCGTTCTGGAATAGCCTTGCCCATGGACCTTCCTTGCTCCAGTTATCCGGATGCCAAGAATGCTGCACCGCACGGGTCACCCGCTCGGGATGAGGCATCATGATCGTGACGCGACCATCGTTTGTGGTCAGTGCCGTCAAGCCGCCTTTGGAACCATTGGGATTAAACGGATAGGTTTCGGTGGCTTCACCATAGTGATCAACAAAACGCATGGCTCCAATGGCATCTGACTCGGAACCGGTTTCGCTGAAGTCGGCACGACCTTCACCATGAGCCACAGCAATCGGCATGATGGAACCCGCCATACCCTGCAGCAGAATTGATGGAGAATCGAGCACTTCAACCAGTGAGAATCGGGCCTCGAATTGTTCAGACAGGTTGCGCGAGAAACGCGGCCAGTGCTCACTGCCCGGAATCAGCTCTTTAAGCTGAGACAGCATCTGACAGCCATTACAGACACCCAGCGCAAAGGTATCCTGACGCTGGAAAAAGTCAGCGAACTGCTGACGGGCACGCTCATTATGCAGAATCGTGCTGGCCCAGCCGCGACCGGCACCCAGTACGTCACCATAAGAGAAACCACCACAGGCAACCAGACCGACAAAATCGCTCAAGTTGACCCGGCCTTCCAGGATATCGCTCATGTGCACGTCGATTGCACAGAAACCGGCATGGTCAAATGAGGCTGCCATTTCTACCTGGCCGTTGACGCCCTGCTCCCGCAGGATAGCGACTTTAGGACGCTTGCCACTGACAATCAGCGGTGCCGCCACATTTTCCGCGACATCAAAGCTCAGTTTGGCAAACAGGCCCGGATCCTTATCATCCAGAATGCTGTCGAATTCCTGCCTGGCGCATTCCGGGTTATCACGCAGTGCCTGCATCTGGTAGCTGGTTTCAGCCCAGAAACGCTGCAAAGTGACACGGGACTGATCGATAACCTGTTCACCATCCACCTTGATCCGCAGGCGCTGTTCTTCGGTCACTTGACCAATCACAAAGGAGAGAGATTCGAGACCATTTTCAGCCAGCAGTTTCATGACCTCATCCCGCTGCTCGCGGCGAATCTGAATCACGGCGCCCAGTTCTTCACTGAACAGCAGCGGCAGCGCTTCGCCCATGCCGTTCAGTTCAACATCGATACCGCAGCGACCGGCAAAAGCCATCTCAGCCAGTGTCACTACCAGGCCACCATCACCCCGGTCATGGTAAGCCAGGATTTTGTTCTGAGCTTTTAGCTGCTGAATGGCTTTGAAGAAGTTTTTCAGATCAGCGGCATTATCCAGGTCGGGGCCTTCTGTGCCCACTTGTTTAAACACCTGTGCCAAAGCAGAGGCTGCCAGACGGTTGCGGCCGCGGCCCAGATCGATATAAATCAGATCGGTCTCGCCAAGGTCAGTGCGTAGCTGCGGTGTACTGGTATTGGCTGCATCGCTCACCGGCGCGAAGGCACTGATAATCAGAGACAACGGTGATGTAACTGTTTTGGTCTCACCCTTTTCATCCCAGACGGTTTTCATCGACAGCGAATCCTTCCCGACCGGGATCGCAATACCCAGCTCGGGACACAGCTCCATACCGACGGCTTTGACTGTGTCATACAGAATGGCATCTTCGCCCGGGTGACCACATGGCGCCATCCAGTTGGCTGAAAGTTTGATATCACTCAGCTTATCGATTTTAGCCGCGGCGATATTGGTAATCGCCTCACCGACTGCCATACGACCAGACGCCGGACCATTGACCAATGCCAGTGGTGTGCGCTCGCCCATCGCCATCGCTTCACCCAGCAGTTCATGATGGTCAGCAAGCGTCACGGCACAATCAGCGACCGGCACCTGCCATGGACCGACCATCTGATCCCTTGCCACCAGCCCGGTTACCGTGCGGTCACCGATGGTGATCAGGAAGTTCTTACTGGCGACAGCCGGTAGTTTTAAAACCCGTTCCAGCGCATGTTCTGCTGAAATCTCACTGAAGTCGAGCTCAGCATAGGTTTTCTCGACATGGCTGACATCACGCAGCATTTTAGGTGGTTTACCCAACAGCAGAGACAGCGGCATATCAATGGGCAGTGTTTCATTGTCCGCATCGCCCAGCAGCAGATGCTCTTCTTCGGTGGTTTCACCGACAATCGCCCAAGGGCAACGCTCACGGTCACAAATCGCCTGGAATTCGTCGACCCTGTCCGGATGAAGGCCCAGCACGTAACGCTCCTGAGATTCATTACACCAGATTTCCATCGGTGACATGCTGGATTCATCATTCGGTATCAGACGCAGTTCAAAACGGCCACCCCGGCCACTGTCATCGACCAGTTCAGGGAAGGCATTGGACAGACCACCGGCGCCGACATCATGAATCGCAATAATCGGATTATCATCACCCAGAGCCACGCAGCGATCGATGACTTCCTGACAGCGGCGTTCCATTTCCGGATTGCCACGCTGAACCGAGGCAAAGTCGAGGCCCTCATCGCTGGTGCCGGAAGCCACCGAGGAAGCAGCGCCGCCACCGAGGCCAATCAGCATCGCCGGGACACCCAGGACAATGAGTTGCATGCCCGGGTCCATAATGCCTTTTTTGACATGCTGTGGACGAATCGAGCCCATGCCGCCCGCGACCATGATGGGCTTGTGATAGCCACGCACTTCAAAGCCCTGACTGGACTCCACCTGCATTTCAAAGGTACGGAAGTAACCGCAGAGGTTGGGACGGCCGAATTCGTTATTAAATGCAGCGCCGCCTAATGGTCCATCCGTCATGATTTCCAGCGCCGAAGCCATCCGGGCCGGTCTGCCATAGGGTGTTTCCCACGGTTGTTCAAAGCCCGGAATTTCAAGGTTGGAGACGGTAAAGCCGGTCAGACCGGCTTTAGGCTTGGAGCCACGACCGGTTGCGCCCTCATCACGAATTTCCCCGCCGGCGCCGGTAGCAGCACCGGGAAACGGCGAAATGGCAGTCGGGTGGTTGTGGGTCTCCACCTTCATGATGATGTGCTGAAGTTCGCCCTCATAGTGATACTGGCCATTAGCCATATCGACCTGGAAACGATGACTGCGTGGCCCTTCGATTACAGAGGAGTTATCGGAATAAGCGGTGACAACACCCTCAGGGTTTTTATCGTGGGTATTACGGATCATGTTAAACAGCGTATGCGGCTGCGTTTCTCCATCAATGATCCAGTCAGCACGGAAGATTTTGTGGCGACAATGTTCGGAGTTGGCCTGGGCAAACATCATCAGCTCGATATCATTGGGGTTACGATCGAGCATGGCGAAGTTGTCGTACAGGTAATCGATTTCATCTTCGGCGAGTGCCAGCCCCATGCTCTGGTTGGCAGCAACCAGGGCTTCGCGGCCACCATTGAGAATATCGACACTGACCAATGGTCTGGAGGCCGCGTGAACAAACAGGCGATCGGCGTCATCAACGCTCTCGAAAACGGACTCGATCATGCGATCATGCAGATGACCGGCTACTTTTTGCCTGTCTTTGGCTGACAGAGGCGCAGTGCTTTTGACAAAAAAAGCGACGCCGCGCTCAATACGCTCAACATCATTGGCACCGCTGTTTTCAGCAATATCGGTGGCCTTGCTCGACCAGGGGGAAATTGTGCCCGGGCGCGGTGTGACCAGGAAAAAGCTTTCGTCTGTTTCAGGCTGAGTATCACCGACTTTGGCTTCCAGCATGGTTTCGACCAGTTTGAGTTCCGGCGAAGGCAGGATACACTCGCCTTCAACTTCCACGAAGTAACGATATTCAGTTCTGATCGCGCTGACAGCAGCGACCTCAGCCTGAATGGCGCTGAGTAATTTCTCCAGTCGGAAAGCAGAAAAAGCCGGACGGCCAATCAATTGCAGCATGCGGAACCCAATTCAAGATAAATTAAAGCGCTTATGATACGTGAAAAGCGACCAGAGCTAAACCGCGTGAGAGCTGGCTTTTGCGTCGATTGCCAGATGGGATATTGAAGGTCGCAAGAACGTGGGCACCTGCTCGTTGATTAAAATATAAAAATTGTTAAATTCGGTCATTTATGTCCCCTCCATTAGAGCATTTGCGCAAAACAGCCAGTTCAGATCGTGGCCTTCGCGCCGCGTGCAAAAAAACAGGATTGCTATATGCTTAAGCACTGAAATGAACATCGCGTGGATTGAGCGCGATACTGGTTTAGCGCTGACACAAAAATTTTCAGGTAACTATGACTGACACCAATACTCGCCCCGGCCCGCTTCGCCTGCTGATGGTAATGACCTATGATTTTTTGTTGTTGCTTTCAGCACTGCTGTTTGCAGCGATCATACCGGTCGCACTCAATCAGGGCGAAGCGATTCAGTCCGGCAACCCGATATTTCTGCTTTATCTGCTGATGGTCAGCCTGTTCTTCTATGGCTGGTTCTGGACCCATGGGGGTCAGACGCTGGGGATGCGCGCCTGGAAGGTTTATCTCGTCGGCCAAAGTCAGGTTGCGATTACCTGGAAACAGGCCACCATTCGCTTTTGCATCGCGATTCTGTCATGGCTCTGTTTAGGACTCGGTTTTCTCTGGCAGTGGCTTAGTAAGGACAAACTGAGCTGGCATGATTTAATGTCAGGCACCCAGTTGATTGTGCATAAGGTGGATAAAAAATAGTTGTCCCCCGCACCTTAACCATCTGATGACAAGGGATGTATTTCCTTCCCCCCCCTTGTGGGGCAAGGTTGGGATGGGGGGCCCCTAATCAACCACAAACAAGGAGCCAAAGTTCATGGATGAACTACAACACCCAGCCCGCCAACTTCGGCGAAATATGACCGATGCAGAGCAAATACTCTGGCGCAGGATCAGAAATCGACAGTTATTGAACGCCAAATTCAGACGTCAATTTATCCTGGGTAGTTATATCGTGGATTTTGTCTGCCTGGAACAGCGGCTGGTGATCGAAATTGATGGCAGCCATCGCCTGCAGAATAAATCTTACGACGATAAGCGAAGCGCCTGTCTAACACAGCAGGGGTTTGTAGTGATTCGATTCTGGAATCATGAGGTGCTGGGTGATATCGAGGCTGTTTTGGAGGTGATTTTGAATAATTTATCCCAGTCAGCCCAACGCTCATAAGGACTCTTTCAGACCTTCTCACCTCACCCTAGCCCTCTCCCCCAAGGGGAGAGGGAATAATTTAGACACTAGCATGCTTCTGGCTCCTTCCCCCTTGCGGGGGAAGGCTGGGATGAGGGGATGCAAGCGCTAAAACAAAAACCTAAGGCCCAATCCGCTCCAAAGACTGCAACTTGTGGTTGTCATCAAAACGTATCCGGAATAAGCCGTTCACGCCCGCAGCGTCAACGAAGGGACGGATATGGTAGGCAGGGAAACTGATAGTCTGACCGTTATGAGCACGCACAATGACCGTGCTTACCTGGCCCTGATAATAACGAAGTGCCTCTTGCCGTGGCAGATGCAGGCGAAATCGCAGTTCTGTCATCGTTTAAATCAACAAATCATCCAGCACTCTTCTCAGCTGTGACAGCATCGCTTTGGCTGCCACCTCCGAATAGGCCTGCGGTTCACCAATCCCCCATACCGGCAGCGGCCAGGTCGCATCGGTAGTGAAACGGGCCACATGATGCAGGTGCAGTTGTTCAACCACATTGCCTATGGCCGCGACGTTCATTTTCTGTGCTGAGAACAACTGCATCATCTGCTCCGAGGTGAAGCTGGACTCGTAAATCAGCCTTTGCTGTTCTGCTTCCGTCAACTGATGAATTTCACGTACATTGCCCCGCCTTGGCACCAGAATGACCCAGGGGTAGCGGGTATCATTCATCAACCGCACATCAGATAGCTCATACTCGCCGACGCTGAAGGTATCCTGGGCCAGTTTCGGGTGCAGTTCGTACATGTCAGGCAGCGAGGTACTTGGTCACAATCTCGTAGACATCGGCTGACAAAGATTCTTCAGCTGCAATCCGCTCCAATGCCTGCTTCATCAATCCCTGACGCTGGCTATCGTAGCGGCGCCAAGAATTCAAGGCTCCGAGCATACGCGCGGCGACCTGTGGGTTGAGTTTGTCGAGTACCAGAATCTGATCAGCCAGAAACTGATAACCGGAACCGTCTTTGGCATGGAAGTTAACCGGGTTATTTCGGCAGAACATACCAATCAGTGCACGTACATTATTCGGGTTCTTGATGTTAAAGGCCTCATGCTTCATAAGCCCTTTCACCCGGATCAGCGTATCCGGCAGTTTAGACGCGGCCTGCACCGCCAGCCATTTGTCGACCACCTGTTTGTCGTGCTTCCATTGCTCATAGAAGGCACGCAGGGCATGTTCGCGCTCCGGCCCGATCTGATCGGCCATTAACCTCAAACCTGAAAGCAGTTCAGTCATATTGTCGGCTTGCTTCATCTGCCGCAGGCAGCGTTGCACCTGGAACGGATCGCCACTGGCCACCAGGTAGGACAGACACAGGTTTTTGAGGCTGCGACGCGCCATTTCCGAGGCATTGAACTCATAAGCTTTATCAACATTCAGACGCTGATAAGTCTGGTCGAACTGTTCTTTTAACGCCGCTGCCAATTGACGTTTAACGAATTCACGGGCCTGATGAATCGCATCGACATCCGGTGTTTCCATCTGCGCAGCCAGGTAATTCTCTGTCGGCAAGGTCAGCATTTTCGCAATCAGTGCCGGGTCCAGTTTCTTGTCGGTTAATACCTGCTCAAACTGATTGACCAGCAATGGCGAGAGGCTGAGCGGCTTCTGCTGCTGTATGTCGGCGACCAGCGTCAAAATGATGTTGATGATCAGCTTCTGACCTGCATCCCAGCGATTAAAGCTGTCCTTGTCATTCGCCATCATAAAGGCCAGCTGATGATTGCTGAGTCTGTGGTTGAGCTTGACCGGCGCTGAGAAACCGCGCAGCACTGAGGCCAGCGGTTCGCTGCTGACATTGATAAATTCAAATGTCTGAGTAGATTCGGTCACTGATAAAACGCGGGTATCAGCCGGATAGGGTTTGCTCTCCCCCGCCAGTTGCAGCGGCAAGCTGTCGCCATCTTTGTCCAGCAGCCCCACCGCAAACGGAATATGAAATGGCAGTTTTTTATCCTGTCCCGGTGTGGGCGGACAATGCTGACTGACAGTCATCGTCAGACGCTGTTCCACGGCATCATAGTCTGTCTCGACAGTCAGTTCCGGCGTACCGGCCTGGTTATACCAGCGTCTGAACTGAGATAAATCCAGATGGTTAGCATCTTCAATCGCTTTGACAAAATCGTCGGTGGTCACCGCCTGACCGTCATGACGGTCAAAATATAAATCTGAGCCTTTGCGGAAACCTTCCTCACCGGCCAGGGTTTTGATCATGCGAACCACTTCGGCACCTTTTTCGTAGATGGTGACGGTGTAGAAGTTGCTGATTTCGATGTAGGAATCGGGTCTGACCGGATGGGCCATTGGTCCCGCGTCTTCGGCAAACTGCATGCTGCGGAGCTTGTCGACATCATCAATACGGGCGACGGCAGCCGAATTTAAATCGGCGCTGAAACTCTGATCCCGCATCACGGTGAAACCTTCCTTAAGGCTCAGCTGGAACCAGTCACGGCAGGTGACCCGGTTACCGGACCAGTTGTGGAAATACTCATGGCCGACAATGCTCTGAATGGTATAGAAATCCTGATCGGTGGCGGTTTCCGGACTGGCCAGCACACAAGCCGCATTGAAGATATTGAGACCTTTGTTTTCCATCGCGCCCATGTTGAAGTCATTCACGGCGACGATCATGAACACATCAAGATCGTATTCACGTCCGTAGGTTTCTTCATCCCATTCCATCGCCTGTTTCAGCGAGTTCAGCGCGTGGTCACATTTATGCTTGTTTTCCGGGTCCACATAAATTCTGAGCGCCACTTCGCGGCCGCTCAAGGTTGTATATTTATCCTGCTGCACGTAGAGATCGCCGGCAACCAATGCGAACAGGTAACTGGGTTTGGGATGCGGATCATGCCAGCGCACCCAGTGACGGCCATCATCAAAGCGGCCCTGATCTTCCAGGTTACCGTTGGACAGTAATACCGGCCATTTTTCACGATCCGCCACAATGGTGACAGTGAATACCGACATGACATCGGGACGATCCGGGTAATAGGTAATTCGACGGAAACCTTCGGCTTCACACTGCGTGCAAAGGATACGACCGGAATGGTACAACCCTTCCAGCGCCGTGTTCTGATCCGGATGTATATCGGTGGTGATTTCCAGTTCAAATTTTTCCGGTGTATTCGGAATCAGCAGTTGACTGTCCGAGCGCTGATACTGGCTGGCAGACAGTGTGTTGCCATTCATTTTGACCGAGACCAGTTCCAGCTCTTCGCCATCAAGGATGCAGTCGCCACCGGGGCCTTGAGGATTGCGGCGCATCGTCAGCGTGCTGACTACGCGGGTTTTAGCACTGTCGAGGTCAAATTGCAGCAGTACTTCCTCAACCAGATAGGCTGGGGGCTGATAGTCAGCCAGCAAAGTCACTTTCGGCGAGGTTTCAGTAGCGGATGTATCCATGGTTTAAGCTCTTGATTCAGAAATCGTCTATTGTCTTTACAGACCAGACTTCATAGGCCGGGGTTTCGTATGGGTGGGCCGATATCAGTGCCTGCAGGATGGTTTTTATCGAAGAGGCTGGGCAAACGGTTTCAACCCGGAACTCATCCACCCGCTCAATTTCACCCTGCTTACCGATAAAGGGATCACTACCATCCAACGGCCGGAACTGGCCCGTGCCCTGACTTTCCCAACTGCAGCAATCGTAGCCGTCATAACGTCCTGCGCCTGCAGCGAAAATAGCCTCTTTTACCGTTTCTTTGTGTGACTCAGGTACGAAAAATACCAATTTGAGTAATGGCTCAGTCATGTTGAAAACTCCACTTCTGTGCCAGACCGTTACCGGTCTCACTGTAGATGGACTGTCCGTCCGCTCCAAATGTCAGGGCCTGTAACACGACACCCGGTTTTAATGCGTCCCTTCTGGGCGCCTGCCAACAACTGAGATTCTCACCATTCTTGGCGCGCCAGGTGCAGATTTCCTGATTCGGGTGCCCGGTCACAATAAAGCGATTATCGCTGGAATAACCGACGGCCGTGGTCGTAGTTTTAAACACCGGGAAATCGCCCCAAGGACCATCCACCGGAATCGGCGAAGTATTCAGTACCGCGATTTCTGCACCATTGGCGACGGAGCGGACTCGGGTCTGATCATTACCGGCACTGGTTACCACATAATCATCCTGCGGGCTGAAGCTGACCAGCATAACAGCGTTGCCGTGTTTCCACTGGCGGATTTGTTCTCCCGTCTGCAAATCCCACAGACGCGCGGTTTGATCATCGCCACCGGTTAAAGCCAGCTTGCCATTGGCTGATAACGCAACAGTGTTGATAAGTTGATTAATCGGTGAGTTGACCGGCGCGCCGTCGTGTTCGAATATCTGGCGTACCTGGTTCGCCCTGACATCAAAATACACCGCGGTGCGATCCTGCAAGGCCAGCAGCAAATGACTGCCATTGGCGGACAGTGCCATGTCCTTCACCGTGACCGGAAACTGCAGGCGGCTGATAGGTTTGCCGTCGGCCACACTCCACAATACGATAGTGTTGGATTCACAGGTAGCGGCAACTGTCCCGTCCGGTGAGAATGCCACATCAGTTGCCGTGCTGGCCTCGCCAGGCTGATTCTGCCAGGCATAAACAATTTTTCCGGCTTCGATATCCCAGAGTTTGGCGGGGAGATCAATATCCCCCACCAGGGCATAGCGTTTATCAGGTGAAAAAGCGGCAGCGTAATTGCCATACTTACTGTGCTGCCAGGATTGCAGCGGAGCTTTTTCACTGCTGCAGGCTACCAGCAGCGTGCTGGCCAAAGCCAGTCGGAATATTCTTGCGATGGGTCTGCCGTATTCCATGCCCCTGATCAGGACCGTGGCAGAGTCACACCGGACTGACCCTGGTATTTACCACCCCGGTCAGCATAAGAAGTTTCGCAGACTTCATCTGACTCGAAGAACAACATCTGCGCCACACCTTCATTAGCGTAAATTTTGGCAGGCAGCGGCGTTGTATTGGAAAATTCCAGCGTCACCTGGCCTTCCCACTCCGGCTCAAGCGGCGTCACATTCACAATAATGCCGCAACGGGCATAAGTCGATTTGCCCAGGCAGACAGTCAGAACATTACGTGGAATTCTGAAGGTCTCGACGGTGCGGGCCAGCGCGAAGGAGTTGGGCGGAATAATACAGACATCGGAAGTGACATCAACAAAACTGCTCTCATCGAAATTTTTCGGATCGACAATCGCCGAGTTGATGTTGGTGAATATCTTGAATTCATTTGAGCAACGCACATCATAACCATAGCTGGAAGTACCGTAGGAAATGATGCGGTTATCATTGTGATAACGGATCTGCCCCGGTTCAAAGGGTGAGATCATGCCCTGCTCCGCCATCCGGCGAATCCATTTGTCCGATTTGATCATATTGAGCCGCTTAGCCTTGCTTAAAAAGGGTAATGATAACGTTAATTTCTGACTTGACTGAAATCATTTATCTTTATCCGCAGATGACGCGGATTATCGCAGATTATTAAATAGAACCACAAAGGCACGGAGACACACAGAGAAATGTTGTCAGTCCAGCGAATCTCCGAAGTTAAATGAAGTCATTCCTTAATGCAGACTGGATTGCCATGACTTGCGGCCTGGCAATCACAAAAATATCTCTGTGACCTCTGTGGTTCTCTATTTCTGTGTTTTTCCGTAATTAATATTCAAAGCGAAATCTGCGGATTAGCAAAGTACTAATCGTTTTTAATCACGATATTGGGGAAGGCTGCGGCATAGTCCTTACCCTGCATCGCCAGTCTTGCTGCGAGGCGACGGGCAATATGACGATAGGCCATAGCAATATCACCTTCAGGGTCTGTCACCACGCTTGGCTGACCACCATCGGCATCTTCACGGATACGGATATTCAACGGCAGACTTCCCAGCAGGTTGATGCCATATTGATCAGCCATATTCTGACCGCCGCCGGTGCCGAAGATGTGCTCTTCATGACCACACTGGCTACAGATATGGGTGCTCATATTTTCCACCACACCCAGCACCGGCACTTTAACCTTTTCAAACATCTTGTAGGCTTTGCGGGCATCCAGCAGCGAAATATCCTGTGGCGTGGTAACAATCAAAGCCCCGCTGACAGGGACTTTCTGCGACAGCGTCAACTGAATATCACCGGTGCCCGGTGGCAGGTCAATCACCAGATAATCCAGTTGTTTCCAGTTAGTATCGCTAAGCATCTGTTGCAGTGCCTGTGTGACCATCGGACCACGCCAGATCATTGGCTCTTCTTCATCAATCAGAAAACCAATCGACATGCTCTGCACGCCATAGCTTTCAATCGGTTCCATCGTTTTGCCGTCAATTGACTCGGGCCGCTTGGTCGCGCCGAGCATGCGCGGCTGGCTGGGACCGTAAATATCAGCATCCAGCACACCGACTGTGGCACCTTCCGCTGCCAGAGCCAGTGCCAGATTCACTGCGGTGGTGGACTTACCGACACCGCCTTTACCGGATGCAACGGCAATAATATTTTTAACATTTTCCAGCGCGGGCACGCCCTGCTGGACTTTGTGTTTGATGACTTTGGTAGCAACTTTAACGCTGGCATTGTCGGCGCCGGCAGCTTTGAGCTTGTCAGTCAGTTGCCGTTCCAGTTCGGCCGCATAACCTTTGACCGGGTAGCCCAGCGTGACTGAGACCGCTTGCTTGTCCCCTTCCTGCTCCACTTTGATGCTAGGTTTGGTATCACCGAGCTTGATTTCGGTAGCGGGGTCCACGAAATCATTGATGATTTCCTGAACTTGGCTTTTATCTAACATTCCATACTCCTGTCTGTTCAGTGCGCGCACTGTGTCTTTGAGATACGCATAGTTTAACGACTGGCAACAACTGCTTCATCCATACAAGGACTGTGGCTTTTGCAGCGGGCAAAAAAAACGCCATCATTGATGGCGTTTCGGCTCTTATTAGCTAGTTGGGGCCCCGGAGTTTATTTTGCAAGGGCCAGTCACGATAATTAAACACCTGCCCCGCCTGCCGCACGCGGGCAATTTCGGTCAGATCCAGGTCGGCATAAACCCACTGAGCAGTTTCAGCGCTGCCTGCTGCCAGGATGCCGTTATCCGGGAAACCGTAATCGACGGGCGTGTAAACACTGGCACGGCCGGTATTGAAGTCGACCGCCTCTGACCACTCAGCGTTACCAAAGGTCGGTGATTGCAGCACGTAACACTGGTTTTCCAGCGCCCGTGCCTGACAGCCGATACGGACCCGGTAAAAACCGGCCTGGGTGTCAGTACAGCTGGGTGCCAGAATCACATCGGCACCTGCTTCAACCTGTTGATGGGCAATTAAGGGAAACTCGGTGTCGTAACAAATATTGATCCCAATGCGGCCGATATCGGTATCAATCACCTTGATGTCATTTCCGGCATGAATCAGCCACTGCTCATTCTCAAAACGGGTCATGATGAGCTTGTCCTGATAGTCAATCAGACCATCGATGCCATACAGGTTGGCGCGGTTACGGAAAGTCCCGTCTTCCTGCAGGACCGGGAAGCTGCTGGCCAGAATCATCACATCATACTGGCGCGCCAGCTCAGTGTAGAGCGTCTCATAATCCTGATAAATGGCCTGCATCGAATGCAGTTGTTTACCCAGATCTTTGTAGACTTCCTCACCGAACAAAGACGCCAGTTCCATACTGCCGTATTCCGGGAATACCAGCAGTTTGGCCTGATGAGAAGCTGCCTGTTTGACCCAGTGAGTGAGCTTGGTCTCAAACTCGCTCCACTCGTTAAAAAAGCCGATATCGTATTGGGCGACGGCTGCTTTTACTTTGCTCATTAAATTTTCTTCATCCAGAAAGTCATCGGCTTGGGCGATTCCACCGTTTCATCCAGTTCTTTCCAACTGAAAGTCGTGTTCAAATCGTCATATTTCTCATAGCCGCGCTTGCGCCAGAAATTATCCAGCGGCACGTAATCAGCCGGACGACGCGGGTGATTTTCAGGGCGCTGGACGCCGCAGAAGCAGCTGTAGTCGAAGCCGCCAATTTCCTGGGCATGCGCTTCGCGGTGGTCAAAAAAAGCGACACCGGCCCCCTGTCCGCGGTATTCCGGCAATAAGACCGATTCACCGCAGTAGAAGATCTTGTCGACATCATAACCGGCAGCGATAAAGGGCGCTTTGACCTCTTCCGTTTCATGCTTAAGCGGAATGCCGGTCGATGCCCCCACCACCTTGTCACCATCAAAAGCCAGCACGATGACACTGTCAGGGGCTTCAATATAGGTTTGCAGATACTTTTCTTCGTAGGCCAGATCGCCGTCGTAGAGATAGGGCCAGTCACGAAAAACCTGAATCCGGAGCCGGGCAAGCTCCGGAATATATTGGTTCAGCTTATCGCCGGAGAGTCGTTCCAGTTTCAGCATAGTTCTTCCAATCGTCGTTTTATGCTGTGAAGATTTTTCCGTCATTGTGCGGCGGGTTCAAACTAAAAACACTGTGAGATAAATCAATGTGCAGTTTCAGTTCGAATCCATCGCCGCCATGGCGGAAAAAAGACGCAGCAGTTTAACCTGCGACTTGGGCGATCCAGTCTTCCAGGTTGTAGTAGTTGGTGATACGGGCGACTTTGCCGTCGCGAATCACAAAGAAGGCACCGGCAGGCAGGCGGTAAGTCTGACCAGCAGCTTCAGGCAGGCCTTCGTCAGTTGACAGGTATTCGCCCAGGACGGTGAATTCAACCGCAGCGCGATCGCCTTCATCGTTGGTGGTGATGGAAATATCAACGATTTGCTCTTTGTAATGCGCGTTCATGCGGTCCATGAACTTGGAGAAAGCTTCCTTACCGACTTCACGACCGCTCTGGTTGACGTCATGGATCACGTCGTCAGTCAGCATGGCCAGGAAAGCATCCATATCCTGACGGTTGAAGGCATCGTAGTAGTCTTGCAGCAGTTTTACAGTGGCTTGGTTCATGGTCAAAATTCCGCACAGAAAAAACGGCGGATTTTAGCCCGTAAACGCTTCAATGAAAAGCATAAATTTTGATTGTTAGCTCAGAGGAATAGAGTGAGTTTAATTAAAAACTTTTATCCGCAGATTTCGCTGATTGGCACAGATGAATAAAGGGATTCTTTCGCAGGTGCTCAGCAATGATTAGAGAACCTGCCCCACGCACTGACTGTTATGACATGCGTTAACTTATTTCATAAGCGTTCAAAATGAGTTTTACTTAAATCTGCGACAATCCGCGTCATCTGCGGATGAATCAATCACTGGCTACTTAAGGTTGATTGCGCTGGACGATACCCATCAGTTTGTAGGTCAGCATTGACGCGGCGAAATCATAAGCATGAAAGCCTTCAATCGGCGCAAATTCCATCACATCAAAGCCGATGATTTCGCGTTGTTTGGCGACGGATTCGAACAGATTCAGCGTCTGATACCAGCCCAGCCCGCCTGGCACCGGCGTGCCGGTAGATGGAAACACAGAGGGATCCAGTCCGTCGATATCAACAGTAAAAAAGACTTTCTGCGGAAAATCATCCGGCAATGTGATGCTCTGAATATTGTTTTGCACCAGCTCATCAGCATCTTTGAAATGCACACCGAACTCCTCGCGAAAGCCCATTTCTTCTTCGCAGAATGCACGGATACCCAGCTGGTAAAGCGGAATGTCCATATCCACCACCCGCTTCATCACCGAGGCATGACTCAGCAAATCGCCTTCATAGGCCTGACGTAAATCAGCATGGGCATCAATCTGTACCACGCCGAAATCAGTCATACCGGCATCAACCAGGCCTTTGATCACGCCATAAGTGACGGTGTGTTCGCCGCCCAGCACCACGGGCATGGCGCCCTGACGGACGATATTGGCGGTAGCAGTAGCGATGTTATCGATAACCTGTTTGGCATCGACACTACAGTCAACCGGCTCACAGGTGTAAATACCGGCATCACAGGGTTTACTGTATCCGTCCCACTCTTCCAGTTGCCATGAGGCTTCCAGAATCGATGAGGGTCCCAGACCGGTGCCGCCACCGTAAGAGACGGTTTTCTCAAACGGGACCGGCAGTACATGAAACATCGCCTTGTCGGGCGCTGGCTGGTCGATTTCCGAGCCAAGGAAAATGGGGTATTCGAGTTGTTTCATATCAGGAGAGCCTGTGTTTAAAGTCTTGATAGCCAAATTCTTTGACCACTCGCAGCGCGTCAGTTTCCGAGTTCCAGATCGCGATCGCCGGTAATTTGGTGCCGTTAAAAGTCGTGGTTTTGACCATGGTGTAATGGCTCATATCTTCAAATATCAGCCGCTGACCGATCTGCAACGGTTCGGGAAAGCTGTAATCGCCAATCACATCGCCGGCGAGACAGGTCAGACCACCCAGACGATAGGTATATTCAAACTCATTCGGCTCACCGGCTCCGGAGATATCAGGTCGGTATGGCATTTCCAATGTGTCCGGCATATGGCAGGTGGCTGAGGTATCCAGAATCGCCTGATTTAACTGATTCCAGGTGATATCCAGCACTTCGCAGCTGAGGATACCGGTACCGATCGCCATGGCTTCGCCCGGCTCCATATAGACCTCGACATCATGACGCTGTTTGAATGCCTGAACCAGTTCCACCAGGCCATTGATATCGTAGCCCTCGGCGGTGATGTGATGACCGCCACCAAAGTTAATCCACTGCATTTGCGGCAATAGATGGCCGAACTTGTCTTCCACCGCCGCGACCGTTCTGGCCAGCGGTTCAAAGCCCTGTTCGCAGAGGGTATGGAAATGCAGACCGCTAATCCCCTCCAGCGCCGCCTCATCCAACTGAGACAGCGGAATGCCAAGACGTGAACCCGGTGAACACGGGTCATAAATCGGCACCGTGCCCTCGGAATGCTCAGGATTGATTCTCAAGCCAAAGTGAAGTTCAGGCCGCTGCTTTTTGGCAGCCAGGCACTGTTCACGAAACCGCAGCCACTGGCCGCAGGAGTTGAACACAATGTGATGGGCAAAAGTCAGCAGTTCATCAATATCTGCCTGGCTGAAGGCGGCGGCAAAAGCATGCACTTCACCGCCGTATTCTTCATAACCCAATCTGGCCTCATGCAGACCACTGGCGCAGGTGCCGCTCAGATATTTGTGGGTCAAATCACCGAAAGACCACATCGAGAACGCTTTCAGCGCACCCAGCACCTTGGCACCGCTCGCCTCAGCGACTTCGCTCAGAATACGCAGATTACGCTCGACCGCGACTTCATCGACCACAAAACAGGGTGAAGGCAGGCGTGAAAGATCGAGTTTGGAGAAATCGGTGAATTGCATTGAAAAATTTTTATCCGCAGATTACGCCGATTTCACAGATGAAAACGCCTTTCAAAATAATCTGCGTCCATCTGCGAAATCAGCGGATTTATGTAAGCCTAATCCAGATCGAAGTTATCCAGTTCAACCACCTGCCAGGGTAGGCCGTATTTGTTCATGTCTTCCATAAACGGATCCGGATCGAACTGCTCCATATTCCAGACACCCGGCTTTTTCCACTTGCCTTCCAGGATCATTTTAGCGCCGATCATGGCCGGTACACCGGTGGTGTAGGAAATCGCCTGGGATTGCACTTCCTGATAGCAGTCCTGATGGTCCTTGATGTTGTAGACATAGACAATTTTTTCCTTGCCGTCTTTCAGCCCTTTGACGACGCAACCGATACAGGTTTTACCCTTGGTGCGTGGTCCCAGCGTGGATGGATCCGGCAGCAGTGCTTTAAGGAACTGAATCGGAACAATCTGCTGGCCCTGGAATTCAACCGGCTCTATACCGGTCATGCCGACATTGCCCAGCACTTCCAGGTGCTTGAGGTAGTTATCACCAAAGCTCATCCAGAACTGAGCCCGTTTCAGGGTCGGGAAATGCTTGACCAGTGATTCCAGTTCTTCATGGTACATCCGGTAAATATTGTAGGTGCCGACTTCATCCGGGCAGGTAAAGCTGGCTTTTTTCGACATTGCCGGAGTTTCAACAAACTCACCGTTTTCCCAGTGACGGCATTCGGCCGTGACTTCCCGGATATTAATTTCGGGATTGAAGTTAGTGGCAAACGGATAGCCGTGATCACCGCCATTAACGTCGATGATGTCGAGTTCATGAATTTCATCGAAGTAGTGCTTGGCAATCCAGGTGGTGAACACATTGGTCGCCCCCGGATCAAAGCCACTGCCCAGCAGCGCGGTCAGGCCCGCATTCTTGAACTTGTCCTGATAAGCCCACTGCCATTTGTATTCAAATTTGGCGGTATCCAGTGGCTCGTAGTTGGCGGTGTCGAGATAATCGATACCGGCTGCCAGACAGGCATCCATGATGCTGAGATCCTGATAAGGCAGGGCCACATTGATCACCAGATCCGGTTTTTCCTGCTCAAGGAAAGCGGTCAGTTCGGCCACATTGTCAGCATCGATTTTGGCAGTTTTGATCGGTCGGTCCAACTGTGCGGCAATCGCTTTGCACTTTTCTTCGGTGCGACTGGCCAGCACGATTTCGGAAAACACTTCCGGCAGTTGTGCACATTTGTGTGTCACCACACCGCCGACGCCGCCGGCGCCGATAATCACGACTTTTGACATAACAAGAACCTTTCCTTATCAGCTAAATGTTCGGGAAAACAAGAATCTTAACGTTCGAAGAATGTATAACCGTGCATGCTCTCACGGAAAGCGCGCAACATCTGCTGGCGCATCGGCACTGAAATCCGGCCGTCACGCACCGCCTGCTCAGCAATGCGGCGGAACTGCTCCTGAATCAGTTTCGGATCATATTCCACATAGCTCAGCACATCAGCAATGCTGTCGCCATGAAACTCGCGCCTGAAGTCAAAGCTGCCGTCTTCATTGATGTGCACACTAACCACATTGGTATCACCAAACAGGTTATGCAAATCGCCCAGGGTTTCCTGGTAGGCACCGACCAGAAACACACTGACGTAGTACTCTTCGCCTTCTTTCAGCGGATGTAGCGGCAGTGTTTTACGCACGCCTTCCGGTGAAATGAAGTTATCGATTTTGCCATCGCAGTCACAGGTCATATCTGCCAGCACGCCATCGCGCACCGGTGCTTCATTGAGCCGGTGGATGGGCATAATCGGGAACAGCTGATCAATTGCCCAGATATCCGGCAGCGACTGGAACAGGCTGAAGTTGCCGTAATAAATATCGGACATCAGTTCGGGCAGTGCTTCCAACTCCTGAGACACACGTCTGGCCTGCGGCAACAGATTGGAAATCTTCTCCAGAATGGCCAGCGTCACATTTTCCGCCAGCGCCCGATCACGTAGCGTGGCCTGACCGTGGTGGAACAGTTCACGCAGCTCGTCGCGATAATACAATGCGTCGTTGTAACACTCCTGCAGGTGGTCGACCTTCACGTAGTCCATCACGCCATAAAGATTGACTATGAGGTCATGGCTGTCTTCCGGCGGCTCAGCCGGGATGAAGTCGGGTTTATGTTCACGGACTTCGAGAATGTTGAACAGCAGCATGGAAGAGTAAGCGACCAGCGCTCTGCCTGACTCGGAAATAATCACCGGGTGTTTGATATCGAGCGGGTCGAGACATTCCTGCAGTGTTTCAACAATGTTGTAGCAGTACTCATCCAGACCATAGTTCATGCTGTGCGTGCTGTTACTGCGGGCGCCCTCGTAATCGACCGCCAGACCGCCACCGAGGTCGATATAACCCATTGGCGCGCCCTCTTCAATCAGACCGGCATAGAAACGACAGGCCTCCATCACCCCGCTACGGATGTTACGGAT
This sequence comes from Methylophaga sp., assembly GCA_014762585.1. GTDB lineage: Bacteria > Pseudomonadota > Gammaproteobacteria > Nitrosococcales > Methylophagaceae > Methylophaga. The sequence goes on along the minus strand of JABURN010000119.1, from coordinate 1,925 downwards.
GTTGGGGATTTGTGAGCCAAGATGACTGTGCAACAGTTGCAGGCAATGCAGCATATCCGCCTGCTTGAGCTTTTCCACCACATTGAGCAATGCATTGGTCGACAGACCGAAAATCGAACGGTCTCCACTGTCTTCATTCCAGTGCCCTTCCACCATCGAAGCCAGACGGATTCGTACGCCGATCAGAGGGTCGATACCCAGCGCCCGGCTGCGCTCAAGGATGATATCGAGCTCCATCGCCGTTTCCAGCACAAAGAAGCATTTGATCCCCATCTGGCGGGCATACAGGCCGAGTTCGATAAACTCTTCGTCTTTATAACCGTTACAGATAATCAGGCTGTCGTGGTCACGTAGTTGCGACAAAGCGATGATGAGTTCCGCTTTACTGCCAGCTTCAAGTCCATGATGGTAGCGGCTGCCGTAGTCCGCGATTTCCTCAATAACATGGCACTGCTGATTAACCTTGATGGGAAACACGCCGCGGTAGTCATTCTGATAATTGGCGTCTTTGATCGCTTTACCGAAAGCTTCATTGATCTGGGTGATGCGCTGATCCAGCAGGTTTTCAATCCGCAAGACCGCCGGCATATCCAGACCACGCTCACGCATGCCATTGACGATATCGATGATAGGCACCTGTGTGGTTTTATCACCGAACTGCAGTGAAACCACCGCATTGCCATCTTCAGACACATCAAAATAATCACTGCCCCAGTCACGAACACCGTACAAACGCGCACTATGTTCGGAACTCCACTCAGCGCTCAAGTCCAGGTCTTTGTCCAGCATTGAGGAGAGGTGGTTTTGCATCGGCAGCGGTCCCTAATGGTCTTGATTAAAATGCGCGATTTTCACTACTTTGGCAGGAAAATGCAAAGAATAATTACAACATTATCAAAGCAAACTTTACAGTAGGATGACTATGCATGCCCAGTGACGGTTCCAGTTAGCGGGACATTGAGCTGATAACCGCGCTATATCGACTGTCAGCACCTCACCATTCCCCTCAATATAGGGGGTATTGATATGCTCTCCAACTGATAATCTAGAGCATGGGATAACTGAGCTCTAAATTTTTGTGAGTTCGGTTGGCTTGAATCAGCTTGAGATTCCTGCAAAGAGAGTAATCCATAAGGAATGATGAAAACCATATTAATCGTTGAAGACTCTGAAGCAACCCGCCATCGCCTGGAAGATGCGATTACTGATGGTGGTCAGTTTGAGCTTATTGGTTCGGTCAACACTTACAATGACGCCTTGAGTTTTATTCGTAAAACGCCACCGGATATATTATTGACCGACCTGGACTTACCAGATGGTAATGGTGTTGACCTTATTAGGTTAATCAACCTGCCAGTGGTGAAGACTGAACTCGCTATCGTGATTACGGTTTTCGGTGATGGCTATCACGTCATCGAAGCGCTTAAAGCCGGCGCCTCGGGTTACCTGCTCAAAGACGACAATTTCATGGATATCAACGAGGCTATCTCGCAGATGGTAGAAGGCGGTGCGCCCATCAGCCCGAGTATCGCCCGCTACCTGCTCAATGAATTGTCGATGACTGAAACGACCAGCGAGAAAGAAAAGTCTGGCGACAGTATTCTCAGTCCCAGAGAGAAAGAGGTACTTCTACTGGTCAGTAAAGGCTATACCTCAAAAGAAATTGCGAAAACACTGGATCTTTCGTACTACACGGTCAGGGAATACGTTTCCAATGTGTATAAAAAGCTGTCAGTGAAAAACAAGATGCAAGCCGTCAGTGAGGCCACTTTGCTCGGTATTATTTAAAGATAATGTGACCCCAATGAAAACGCTTTATCTCTATGAAATCAAACGGCTTATGTCAGATTTAACAAGGGTGTAAGATGTAAACTAGGATATCAAACCAGGCACAAGTAAAAGAGCAAGCTATGAAGATAAAAAGT
>JABURN010000022.1 GCA_014762585.1 Methylophaga sp. | reverse complement strand
GGACCCGGTAGTCATCGACGACAATGGCATTATCCATGCTGCCGCCCAGCGCCAGATTATTCTCACGCAGTTTTTCGATATCTTTCATAAAGCCGAAGGTACGCGCACGACTGACTTCACGGACGAAAGATGTGGAGGAGAAGTCAACATCAACCTGTTGCGGTCGTCCGGTAAAGGCAGGGTGCTCGAAATCGATGGTGAATGAGACCTTGAAACCGTCAAACGGCTCAAACTTGGCCCATTTGTCACCGTCTTCAAGAACCACCGGCTTTTTGATACGGATAAACTGCTTGGCAACGTTCTGCTCTTCAATACCGGCTGACTGCACCAGGAACACAAAAGGTCCGGCACTGCCATCCATAATCGGTACTTCTGGTGCATTAAGATCGATATAGGCATTATCAATACCCAGACCGGCAAAGGCTGACAGCAAGTGTTCAACCGTTGAGACACGCTGGCCGTGCTCAATTAGGGTTGTCGACAGTGCGGTTTCACCGACGTTTTCAGCCTTGGCCTGGATTTCCACCACCGGGTCGAGATCGACTCTGCGGAAAATAATGCCTGTATTGGGGGCAGCCGGACGCAGGGTAAGATAGACCATCTCGCCGCTATGTAAACCGACACCGGTGGCACGAATCACATTCTTCAATGTTCGTTGCTTGATCACGGTGCATTACCCCCTTATACAATTACAGATCAAATAATATTACCATAAGCAGAACTTCACCAGCCAACTTTACAGTTTTTTACACTCAGTCTGCCTGGCGACGCAGGAATGCCGGAATATCCAGGTAATCCATGTTGACATCGCCATTAGCCACTTGTTTCTGCTGACTGTCTTTCTCTTTACGGATAACAGTCGGTTCGTCGTAATCGATTTCCACTGATTTCTTGACGATTTCAATCTGTGGCGACTCGGCTTCCGGTGCTTTTGCAACGGCGACTCTCTCACCACCCAGACCGGTCGCGACCACGGTGACGCGCAATTCATCGGTCATATCCGGATCGATAACCGTACCGACCACGACAGTAGCGTCATCTGAAGCGAATTCTTTAACGGTGTTACCGACTTCCTCGAATTCGCCGATACTCATATCGAGACCTGCAGTGATATTGACCAGTACGCCACGGGCACCCGCCAGATCGACATCTTCCAGCAGTGGGCTTGAGACAGCCAGTTTAGCCGCTTCACGGGCACGATTTTCACCGGAGGCATGGCCTGTTCCCATCATCGCCATGCCCATTTCTGACATCACGGTGCGAACGTCAGCAAAGTCGACGTTGATCATACCTTCGCGGGTAATCAGCTCGGCAATACCCTGAACCGCGCCCAGCAGTACATCGTTGGCCGCTTTGAAGGCGTTGAGCAAGGTCATGTCCTTACCCAGTACTTTCAGCAGCTTTTCATTGGGAATGGTGATCAAGGAATCCACATGCTGACCCAGTTCCTCAATACCAGCCTGGGCGATTTTCATGCGTTTGCCGCCTTCAAACGGGAACGGCTTGGTTACTACCGCCACGGTCAGAATACCCATTTCTTTGGCGACCTGAGCCACTACGGGTGCTGCTCCGGTACCGGTACCACCACCCATGCCGGCAGTAATGAACACCATATCGGCACCGTCAATCACGTCCATAATACGCTCGCGATCTTCCAGTGCAGCCTGACGGCCGACATCCGGGTTAGCACCGGCGCCCAGACCTTTGGTGATATCAGTTCCCAGTTGCAATTGAGTCGTTGCTGAGCTCTTACGCAATGCCTGGGCATCGGTATTGGCACTGATAAAATCAACACCTTCAATCTGGTTAACCACCATGTGTTCCAGGGCGTTACCGCCACCGCCGCCGACACCGATTACTTTGATGACCGCGTTCTCTGTATATGTATCAATCAATTCAAAAGTCATAGTTTTCTCCCCCTAAAAATTGTTCAATTCGACACACTGAGTTACTCAGCTTAAAAATTCCCCTGGAACCAGCTTTTCATTCTTGTAAGCATGCCTTTAAACCCATCACTTACTCTGATTTCACCATGCCCTGGGGCATGTTCCTCGTTGCCGAATAACAGCAACCCGACACCCGTGGCATGGATTGGATTACGCACCACATCAACCAGTCCCCCGACGTGTTGCGGTACGCCCAAACGCACAGGCAGGTGGAAGACTTCTTCAGCCAGCTCAATGACGCCTTCCATTTTGGAACTACCGCCTGTCAGCACAATGCCGGCAGCCAGCATTTCCTCAAATCCGCTGCGACGCAGTTCAGCCTGAACCAGCATCAGCAGTTCTTCATAACGTGGTTCCACAACCTCAGCCAGGGTTTGTCTGGCCAGTTGCCGTGGCGGCCGGTCGCCGACACTGGGCACTTCGATGGTTTCATCTTCACGTGCCAGCTGAGTCAGCGCACAGGCATATTTAATCTTGATCTCTTCCGCATACTGAGTCGGTGTTCGCAATGCCACCGCAATATCATTGGTGACTTGGTCACCTGCAATCGGAATCACCGCGGTGTGACGAATCGCGCCATCGACAAATACCGCGATATCGGTGGTACCACCACCGATGTCGATAATGCAGACACCCAGTTCTTTCTCATTCTGATCCAGTACCGAATAACTGGAGGCCATTTGCTCCAGAATGATGCCGTCGACCGCCAGACCACAACGCTCGATGCACTTGGTGATGTTCTGTGCCGCACTGACCGCACCGGTAATGAGGTGGACCTTGGCTTCCAGCCGCACACCGGACATGCCGATGGGTTCACGAATGCCTTCCTGGTTATCGATAATGAATTCCTGCGGCAAGACATGCAGCAGTTGCTGATCGCCCGGGAAATGCACTGCGCGGGCAGCATCCAGCACCCTATCCAGATCGCCCTGGGTCACCTCTTTATCGCGAATCGCTACCGTGCCATGCGAGTTCAGGCTGCGGATATGACTGCCTGCGATGCCGGCATAGACCGAATGAATCTGACAGCCGGCCATCAGCTCGGCTTCTTCAATCGCACGCTGTATCGACTGTACGGTGGATTCAATATTGACCACCACGCCTTTTTTCATGCCCCGTGCCGGATGCGAACCGATACCGATGATCTCCAGCTGGTTTTCATTGGGGCCGGCATCCAGAATCGGGGCCGCCACAATCGCCACCACTTTCGAGGTGCCGATATCCAGTCCGACGATGAGTTCTCTCTCGCTACGTTTCGACATTACACAGTCCCATTAAAATCAGGTTGCTGGCCGTCTTTCCAGACCACGGCCAGCCCATTGGTATAACGCATATCAATTTCTTTTATCTGTTCTCTGAAGCTGTTGAGTCCGCTTCGATACACATCAATAAAACGTTGCAGCCGGGCATCGCCCTCTGCCCGGCCCAGCTTCAGATGCAGGCCGTCTTTAAAATCCACTTGCCAGGCGCGGCGCTTATCCATGCTGATGGCAGTGACTCTTAGCCCCAGCACTTTCAGCTGTTGCTGAATATCCACCAGTCTTCTTGCCATCAGTTCACTGGTGCCATCGGGGCCATTCATCTGTATCAAGCCTGAAGGAATGGTATTCAGTGCCGGCTTGAACACGCCACCCAGACTGTTTACCAGTCCATCCTGATTCCAGCGGGCTACCGCTTTATGTTCCTCCACCACCAGGTGCAGCGTATCCGGCCACACCCGTCTCACCTGGATCTGTTTAATCCAGGGCAAAGCTTCACCTGCACTACGAATACTGGCGACATCAACATCGAGGAAACTGCCACGTACAAACGGCGACACCGCTTGCACCAGTTCATCGCGGTCGACATGGCGGATTTCGCCTTCTACAGTCACATGTTTGACCGGCAGCGTATTGGCTTCATGCAGATAGGCAGCACCACCCACAATCACCAT
>JABURN010000023.1 GCA_014762585.1 Methylophaga sp. | reverse complement strand
CGGTTCTTAAAGATCCTGACGAGATATATTCATGAGCGATATTCTGCAAAAACTCAATCAGGTACTGAATGAACGTAAACAAGCGGATCCTGATTCCTCCTATGTCGCCAGCCTCTATGCAGGCGGGACTGACAAGATTCTGAAAAAACTGGGTGAGGAAGCCACCGAGACCGTGATTGCCGGTAAAGGCGGCAAGCGTGACGAGATTATTTATGAAACTGCTGATCTGTGGTTTCACAGCCTGGTGTTACTGGCGCATAATGAGATTGATCCGCAATTGATTCTGGATGAGCTGGACCGTCGTTTCGGGCTGTCCGGTCATGAAGAAAAAGCCAGCAGGAGCAAATCATGAGCGATTGTCTGTTCTGTAAAATCCTTGACGGTGAGATTCCTTCAACCAAAGTGTTTGAAGACGATCTGATCTACGTGTTCAAAGATATTTATCCGAAAGCCGATGTGCATTTGCTGGTGATTCCCAAGATTCATATCGCCCGCCTTGACGAGGCCAAAGCCGAACATGCCGAGCTTTTGGCGCATATGATGTTATCGTTGCCGGCACTGGCGAAAGAACAGGGTCTGGACACGGGTTTTCGCAGTATCATCAACACCGGCCCCGGTGGCGGTCAGGAAGTTGATCATCTGCATATTCACATCCTCGGCGGCAAATCATTGCCCGGCTTTAAATAGGAGCGCTTTATGGGTATCGGTGGAATCAGCATCTGGCAGTTACTGATCATTCTGGTCATTGTTGTGCTTTTGTTCGGCACCAAAAAACTGCGTTCGCTGGGCGGCGATCTGGGCAGCGCCATCAAAAACTTCAAGGACTCCATGCAGGAAGGCCGTGACGAGTCGGATAAAAAAGACGATGACAATATCATCGAGCACGATGATAAACAGGCCCACAGCCAGCAACGACAAGAGGATAAGGACAAGTCCTCACGTTAATCTAAGCGTCTTTAGGGTGCTTTATGTTTGATATTGGTTTCTGGGAAATCCTGCTGATCGCTGTCGTCGCTCTGATTGTGGTGGGCCCTGAGCGTTTGCCCAGACTGATCCGGGTTACCGGTCTCTGGATTGGCCGTGCCCAGGCCTCGCTGCAAAGTATCCGTTCTGAAATATCCAAGGAGCTGCGGGCACAGGAACTGCGTGATGCACTCAAAAAACCGGACAATATGCCGGATTTGAATGAAGAAATCCGGCTGGATGAGCAGCACCAGCGCGAGCAGGATCAATCACAGGATAAAAAGCAGGATGGATGAACAGCAGCAGCCCCTGATATCGCACCTGGTTGAGCTGCGCGACCGACTTTTACGTGCGGTGTTGGCCGTATTACTGGTAGCGCTGTGCCTGTTTCCCTTTGCCAATGACTTATACCTGTTTCTGTCAGAACCGCTGATGCGGCATCTGCCGGAAACCAGCTCGATGATCGCGACCGAGGTCGCCTCACCATTCCTGACCCCGTTCAAACTAACCTTGAGCACCGCGATTATGATTGCTGTGCCTTACCTGCTTTATCAACTTTGGGCCTTTGTGGCACCAGGTTTATACGATCATGAACGTAAGCTGGTGTTTCCACTGCTGTTCGCCAGCACGCTGCTGTTTTTCCTGGGGATTGCCTTCGCATTTTATGTGGTGTTTCCACTGATATTTGCCTTCCTGACCCAGGCGGCACCGGAAGGCGTCGCGGTGATGACCGATATCAGCAGCTATCTCGATTTTGTATTAAAGCTGTTTTTTGCTTTTGGCCTGGCATTTGAGGTGCCGATCGCCACCCTGCTACTGATCTGGACCGGTGCCTCCACGGTGGAAAGTCTCACCGAAAAACGGCCCTATGTGATTGTTGGCGCCTTTGTGGTCGGCATGTTGCTGACACCACCCGATGTCATCTCTCAGACCCTGCTGGCATTGCCTGTGTGGCTGTTATTTGAGCTGGGCCTGGTCAGCGCCCGCTGGTTGCCGAAAAGACGCAGCAGGGAAGAGGAAGAAGCCTAAACGCTGTAACGTATCCGGGTACCATGCTGTAATGACAGCTCAATCTCTTCAGCACGGATCTGATGAGGAAAATAGACCCCGGAAATCTTGGCCCCATGAATACTGGCCCCCTCCAGACTGAGACAGCCACTGAAGTCGATACCGCGTAAGTCGGCCTGGCGGAAATAGCTGTTGGAGAAGTCGAGCCCCTCTGCATTCAATCCCTGCAGGTTGAGATGCCTGAAGTCACAGCTGGTCAGATTAACCTGCTCACCGTCAGCCACCCGTCGGTTAAATTCTTCCACCTTGCCTTCGCGTAGCAGTTGATACAGAGGATCATCGGAAATAACCGGTGCTGTCATACCTCTCTCCCGTCGTTGGTATAGTGTCCAGATTACCGCCCGCAGCATAGCTTGTAAATGCAGATAAAAGGCACTTTGCCCGGGCTGAACTTGTGCTATGTTGTCAGTGAGTCAACCCGCAAAGAGGCGATATTTTTATGACCATAAAGCAAGCCCTGATTGATGAACTGGAAGTCCTGTTACAGTTTCCGCTCGACAGTACCCAGGCTGGTATAAAAATTCATCACACGGCCAAAGAAGGGCTGATTGAGGCCGCGCAGCAACTCTATGACAAAGGCATGATTACCCAGCAGGACGGCGGCTACCTGACCGATCTTGGCTATGAAGCGGCGGAGCACCTGCAGCATGCCTTGAGTATCATGACTTCCTGATTCGCTGATACAGCATGAAGCTGTAGTCATAGTCATTTTTCTCATCCGCCTGATGATCCTCGCGACTGATACATTGCCAGTCATCAGTTGACCAGTCCGGAAACCAGGTATCGCCATCCAGGCGGGTATGGACCAGCGTCAGATAGAGCTTATCAGCCAGGGGCAGCGTCTGTTGATACAAAGATGCTCCCCCCATAATCATCACTTCTTCCTGGTCACGACACAGAGCCAGTGCTTCATCCAGCGAGTGCACCACATCACAGCCTGCTGCCTCAAAATCTTCTCGACCGGTAATCACAATATTCTGCCTGCCCGGCAGCGGACGACCTATCGATTCATGGGTTCGACGGCCCATGATAATCGGTTTATCCATCGTCACCCGCTTGAAATGCTGAAGATCGGCCGACAAACGCCAGGGCAGATCATTATCTTTTCCGATCAGACCCTGTTCATCGGTGGCCACAATAATCGCTAAATTCATTCATTTATTCCCGCTCAAAATGAGCACTAGCATAACGCTAAACAGGCCTCTCAATAAAAGCTGTATAACTGGCCAATAAGATCGATCACAACTTGTGGATAACTTTTCCTGTGGATAACTCGCACTTTTGTCCACAGCTAATCCGCGTCGCGTCATGAAAGTTATCAACAATCCATGATCAGGATAAGATGATGTTTTTTAGGCAAATAAAATAACTATCCAACAACTCACAGGCATAAAACATTAACATCACAAAAATATATCTTCTTCTTTCTTTTTGTTAATTAACGAATGACCAGCAGCATACACATTGCCGTCCCCAGTCCACTCAGGCAGCTTTTTGATTATCTGTCTGAAAAGGAAGCCAGCTTCTGGAAGGCCGGTATGCGGGTCAAAGTCAATTTTGCCGGGCGTGACTGCATTGGCATCGTACTCAGCGCCAGTGAGTCCGAAGACAAGACAGGAAGAAAATTAAAATTCATCGACGCCATTATTGATGAAACGGCATTGATCCCAGATGAAGTCATTCAGACCGTGTTATGGGTCAGCCGTTATTACCACCATCCGCTGGGAGAGGCTTTTCAAACAGCTTTGCCCAAATTGATACGAAATGGTGGCGATACAGAATTAAATCTTGAACCCTGGTGGTTTAAAACAGAGGCTGACACTGAAAAAAAACCGGTCACTTATACACATCTCCGAGCCCACGAGA
>JABURN010000153.1 GCA_014762585.1 Methylophaga sp. | reverse complement strand
ATCTTAAGAATGGGGGGACAAATATTTATGTATCCAGATCATTCAAGTTCTGCGGTGCCGCAACGGCAGAGAGTATGTCTGCCGTTTCCTGGTCAGGGTCTTCTTCTGATCGAGTAAAGCGAAAACGAATGGGTAATTTTTGTTCCAGTAGTTTCAGGTAATCAACGGAAATACCCTTGAACTGATGGTCTTCGTCGAGAAACTCTACCGGTGCCCAGCCGTGACTGATGGCGACAGTGACCTCCGGATTCTCCTTCAACCAGGCTTGCTCAGCCTCTGTAAGCTGAATACTGTTATCGGAACTAACAGGCTGCAGGGCACTGGCGCTGGGACTGGATAAGCACAGTGAAACAGAACAGACAATCAGCAACAGAAATTTCATCTCAAACCTGACCTATTTGCTAAGCAGTCAGCTCCCCGTAAGCTCGATTGCCGCCATCTTCATTGATGGTGTCTGTACTGCTAAAGTAGTAGGCAGAGTTTTCTACGTTGTCACGCTACTGTCAAGTTTGCCTGTTGTTGAGTTATCGAATCGGCGCAGAGCAGTTTATTAGTGGGGATAGGTCCAGACATCCTGTTTGCGCTCAAACTCATACTGCTCTTCATGCAGCAGCCTGATATTCAGCAACGCAAGCATGTCATCGGGCGGGAAGCCTCGTCGTGTTCCGCTTCGCGTTTCGGTGAACAGCGAGTCCAGATAAGGCTCGCAGAACTCACTTCCCCAGAAAATCAACAGCTTTTTAGCGAGATGTGGGTACTTCTGCGAAATTTTGAGATAAGACTCGTCTTGCTTTAGTTTTTCCAGGTTTTAATTGGTCATAAATCTCCTGATCCCATCGTGACGTTCAGGTCTATCACCAGCCTGATTGATTTCCGTCCGTATTTGCGTGAAACGTTTCAAACAACAAGCATTTGACTTAAGGAACTGTTATTTTCGTGGCTTCCGGGTTAGTCCCAGGTCACTTCATCGCCTCAGCAATTGCCTGTTTGAGGATAGGAAGATGTGACTGCTCCAGGTCTTTGACTGCCGACAACAGTGTTAGCTGTTGTTTCTTTGCGATATCAGCCACTTCTGTCAGTGCTTGTGACTCGGCTTTAAGTGACTGACGGTAACGCTTCTTAAACTCTTCATAACTCACATCATGCTGATGCCAGGCCTTTCTCAGTTCATTGGGCGGGCACAGCGTTTTAATCCAGTCGTCGTGGTCGAGCTCGGATTTTTTGACACCACGTGGCCAAAGCCTGTCTGCAAGTAGCCTGACGCCGTCTGCTTTTGCCGGTTCGTCATACACCCGTTTGAGTTTGATTTTGCTTAGATGAGACATGACAAATCACCCAGCAGCTGGTTGCAGCTTGGTTAAAATCGCCTTGATGAAAATAGGCAGATCACCGGGATGCCGCGAGGTTATCAGCTTATCGTCGATAACCACTGGTTCATCAAGGTAGTCCGCCCCCGCTGCTATCAATTCATCAGATATTTTGTCCACACAGGTTGCTTTTCGCCCCTCTAGCAGGCCTGCTGAAACCAGAATCTGAGGTCCGTGACATATAGCTGCGACCCATTTGTTAGTGACGAAAAAATGCTGGGCGATATCCAGCGCACGCTGAGATTTTCTTAGGTTTTCCGGGGCATCTCCACCTGGTAACAGCAGCAGAACATAATTATCCGGATTGACTTCATTGAGGGTCATGCCTGCCACCACTTCGCCCCCTTTCTTGCCTTTGATTTTGCCGCTTTGCAATGAGGCGATATCACACTCAACACCGGCCTGTTCCAGCTGTTGAAGCGGTTCTGTCAGCTCGCTGTCTTCAAAGTGGTCTGTAGTGAGAATGATGGCTTTCATTTTGCCTCCTTTCTCTGAAACCGCTATTTCATCCCAACATCTTTGTGGAAGTACTTCAAAATTTGGCTGAAGACTTAGCTGATTTGGATGAGTCGCTTTTATTTGTTACGGTTGATTTGTGGCGTTCACAAATTAAGACACTCATACACGCGCCATGTTCACAAAATCTGCTTTCAAAGAGACGCATGACTGGATTAAGGTCAACAGAGAAAGCAACATCCTTCACTGGCTGTACCTTAGCCAGAATTGTCCCGAAAAATTTGTTGGCTTGTAATCTATCGTTCGGACTCTTTGTAAGCTCGTCAGACTAAACTCGTCTTATCAAACAACAGAGAGGTGTTCACCATGAATATTCTGGATGTTTGTCAGCACAAAGTAGCCATGTTGGAAAAAAATGAGAAAGTTCAGGAAGCCGCCAGACAAATGAAAATACATCACGTCGGTGATGTGATTGTTGTCAGTAAGGAAAACGGTCAGAACAGACCTTTAGGTATCCTGACTGATCGCGATATCGTCATCAATTTAGTGGCCGATGATGCCGACCTTAACGACGTCACAGTAGGTGATTGTATGAGTGATGACCTGATGACGGTGAGAGACAATGCGGATATCGCGGATACCATGAAAGAAATGAGTCGGCGCGGGGTAAGGCGGGCGCCGGTTGTTGCCTCAGATGGCAGCCTCTGTGGAATATTGAGTATGGATGACCTGATTGAAGTCTCATCCAATATTCTGCGGGATATGTCTGCGTTGATAACCAGAGAGCAGGCATGCGAGGAACTCAGACAACGGCCACATTAAAATCATTGCCTTTATTCAGGGGGAGTTTGAGTTTGCTCTCCCCTGTCTTTTAGCTGTTTACTTACCCAGTTTGCTTTTAATTTTGTTGCATAGCGCAATCAGTTGCGATGCTTCGGCTGATGACAGCCCTGTGGCACACAATGCCTGCTGAGCTATATTTTCAGCCTGGATGGCAAACTCGCGACCTTGCCGGCTCAGTGTGATGGCCATCGTTCGTTCATTGCCGGGCACCCTTTTGCGTTGAAGATAACCATGGTTTTCGAGGCTTCTCAGCATGGGCGTTAAAGTGGCTTTGCTCAGACCGATGTTAGCGCCCAATTCGGTGACTGAAACACCCTCTCCCTGCCACAGCCCCATCAATACCACAAACTGTGAATAAGTGAGCTGATGTGGCTTGAGCAACTGAGCATAAGCCTGCGTAACAATCCCGCTGGTTGAATACAGCGCATAACAGACTTGCTCTGCTAATTTCGGCCCTGGCGTGCCAGGGTTACTTAAAGAGGTACTTGACATGCATATTTATCCAGCATAACGTTAGGTTGCGAACAGTTGGTTTGCGAACATAAGGAGAGAGTACCATGAAATCAATAATTTATCTGTTTCCTCTGTTACTGGCTTTTTGCTTGCCAGTCACCGCCAGTGCTGAAGATATGAAAGCCAGTGACGACTATATGCCCTCACTGATTACCGACACCCCCTATGAAGGTCGTCAGCTTGCGATCAAGATAGTACGCAAAACTATCGGTACCATTCAGACAGACAGCGCTGCCAAGCACCGGGTCAGAGCGAAATACGCTGAAGATCCGGCACTGCTGATGAACGCTGCTGAGCTGGTGGCAATTGAATTCAAGACTATCGCTATCGCCAATGATTACTGGCGCGATTAATGGCTTTCTCCGGGCACGGTAGCTATCAGCAACCTGCCCGGAGCCACGCTTTCACCGGGTTGAAGCAATGACAAATAAAGTATCGCAACATGCACTGCTGGATCTGGCTTTCAGACCTTTTTTCCTGCTTGGCGCAGCGTTCAGCATGATTGCATTATGGCTCTGGGGAGCGAACCTGCATGGCTGGGTAAGTCATGCATACCATGGATATAGCCAACTCTGGCATGGTCATGAAATGCTGTTTGGTTTTGTAGCGGCCATACTGGTCGGTTTCCTGCTGACAGCGGTACAGAACTGGACTGGACAGCGCTCTGCTCATGGCAACGTCCTCATTTTATTGAATGGCTTATGGTTACTGGGCCGGTTTCCGGTTGGGTTCGCCGCCATGTTGCCGTG
>JABURN010000076.1 GCA_014762585.1 Methylophaga sp. | reverse complement strand
CTCGGTCTCGGTCTCGGTCTCGGTCTCGGTCTCGGTCTCGGTCTCGGTCTCGGTAGCAGTCTGTTCCGGCGGTGGGATATCAGCAAGCAGATCAGCCAGTTCCCGTCGGGGATCAGCCTCAGGTGATGACTCCTCCCCGACAACGACAGTCGCAACCTCTTCCTCCTGGCTCAGTGGCGGCAGAGCGATGTCTTCTTCAAGCTGCTCAGGCTTGTCTATCCAGCGGTTGATTTGCTGCTGAAACACAAGTGCAGCAACGATAATAAGGCCGAGCACCAACACGACTGACCAGCGGCCAAGCTGCCTGAATACCGGTGGCAGGGTGAATGTCAGCCTGGATTTGGGTGCTGTGCCCAATAGCTGCTGATGGGCGAGTTGATTAATTTTGCCGGGGTTACCGGCTGACTGGCGATAAATACGCTGCAGGTCACGGCTGTTGAATGGTATTTCACCCTTGTAACCAGCAGCACTGAGGCGCTGCATCAGGTAGGTTTCAATCTCCCGGCTATCAAGCGCAGGCATGTCCAGTTTTTGCAGGCTTAGTTCGCGTGAGAGTTCGGGAGCTGTCTGTGCTGTGATAATGGCTTGCCACAGAGCTTGGCCGTCCTGTCCCTGCCAGTTGAGCCAGTCAGACAACATTTCCCGCACCGTTTGCGACTGCGATTCGATATCCTCTATCAGCAGAACCGGAACAATATTAACCCGTCTGAGCTGAGCCAGTCGTTGCTTGATCTGTGCTTCACAGCCTGGCTCATCATAAGCAGTCTCAGCCTGTAAGTCAGCCAATACAGCCTGACATAATTCAAGCTTATTACCGTTTGCCGGTAGCAAACAGTAATGGATATCAGAGGCAGCCTGTTGCTGAAGCTGGTTGAGGAGCGTCGATTTACCCATGCCTTTATCGGCCTGGAGCAGAATCGGTGTCGCGGTAGCACGAAGCAGATGCTGAATCAGCAAGCGTCGCTGCTTGATATGGCTGCCGTCGTAAAATGCGCTGTCAGGCGTGAGAGGGGTAAACGGCGAGTGTGTTAATGCCAGCCTGTTAATATAGGCCGGTTCAGCGGAGGTTGCCGTTAACTCACCCATCGCAGATTTTCATCTCCTAGCCCTGAAAATGTGTCAGCGTTTGCTGCAGTTTGGCAGGCTCGTAATCATCACTGATCACGGCTTCACCAATACCTTTCAACAGAATCAAGCGGATAACGCCATCCTGGACTTTCTTGTCGACCGCCATCAGGTCCATAAACTGCTGTGCACTCATGCCCTCTGGCCCTGTCACCGGCAGACCGGCACGCTCAAACAGCGTCACTACCCGGTTCAGATCATCCTGTTTCAGCCAACCCTGTCTGACAGACAAATCGGCTGCCATTACCATGCCGGTGGCTATCGCTTCACCGTGTAACCAGTTACCGTAGCCCATGCCGGTCTCAATCGCATGGCCAAAAGTATGGCCCAGATTCAGCAATGCCCGCACGCCCTGCTCGGTTTCATCCTTGGCAACGACATCTGCTTTGTCCTGGCAGGAACGCTCGATTGCATACGCCAGCGCCTGTGGATCGCGCTGTTTGACTTCATCAATATTGTTTTCGAGCCATTCAAAAAATGCATTATCGTTGATAAGACCGTACTTGATGACTTCGGCAATACCGGAAGCGAGCTGGCGATCATCAAGTGTATTGAGCGTGCTGGTATCAGCTATCACACATTGAGGCTGATAAAAGGCGCCAATCATATTTTTGCCCAGAGGATGGTTCACGGCCGTTTTACCGCCCACTGAGGAATCCACCTGTGACAATAAGGTTGTCGGGACCTGGATAAAAGGCACACCACGTTGATAACAGGCAGCCGCAAAACCGGCCATGTCTCCGATGACACCGCCACCGAGCGCGATAATGGTCACCTGGCGAGAGAAACGTTCGCTCAAGAGTTTATCGTAGACCTGATTCAGTACATCCAGCGTCTTGAATTCTTCTCCATCAGGCAAGACCACTGCTTCGCAGTGAAACTCAGACAGCTGACTTTTAACCTTGTCCAGATACAGGGGTGCTATGGTCTCATTGGTGACGATTAGCACTTCTTTGCGTTTGATATGCTTTTTAAGCAGTGCCGGCTGGGACAGCAAGTCTTCACCGATGTATATCGGGTAACTGCGGTCTGCGAGTGAAACATTCAGCGTTTTCATGAGCTTGATTTAGCTTTTCCTGTTTTTTTCAGTTTCTTGATCACATCATTCACCGTATGCTGGATCGACTGATCACTGGTTTTTAACACAATATCAGCCACATCGCGATACAGCGGGTCGCGTTTGGCGAGCAAATCTTCGATTTGTTTGCGGCGATCACCAGTCTGCAGTAAAGGCCGTTTCTTATCGCGTGCGGTACGTCTGTAGAGCTGCTCCGGCGTGGCAGAAAGATAGATCACATGGCCCCGCTGTTTCAGAAAAGCACGGTTCTGTTCTGACAAAACGACACCACCACCGGTTGCCAGCACGATATTTTCCATGCCCGTCAACTCTTCTATTGTTTTTGCTTCACGTTCGCGGAAACCTGCCTCGCCTTCCATTTCAAAAATCCATGAAATGGATACACCGGTGCGCTGCTCAATGACTTTGTCACTGTCATAAAACTTTCGGTGTAGCGCCTTAGCCAGTTGCCTGCCGATGGTAGACTTCCCCGCGCCCATCGGGCCGACGAGGAATATGTTACCTGATATCAATACCCTGCCCTTAAATTATCGATCATAAAAAAGCCGGATCAGCTGATCCGGCTTTTATGTTTAAAAACGGTCTTTAGAGAATTTTAATACTGCAAGCCCTCTTTCACAATTTTTGGTGTAACGAAGACCAATAATTCACGTTTGCGATCTTCTTTTGCAGTGTTCTTGAACAGGAAACCCACATAAGGCAAATCACCAAAGAACGGAACACGTTCTATATTATCCGAGGTGCTCTGTTCATAGATACCACCAAGAACTACGGTTTCGCCATTATCGACCAATACCTGTGTTTTCACACTACGGGTATCAATACTGGGTACGCCCAGGAAGACTTCACCCACTTCATCTTTGCTGACTTCCAGATCCATGACTATCCGATCATCAGGGGTAATCTGTGGTGTGACATCGAGTTTCAACACGGCCTCTTTAAACGAGACATTTGTCGCGCCGCTTGAAGTGGCTTCCTGATACGGGATCTCAGTACCCTGCTCAATAGTCGCCTGTTGCTGGTTGGAGGTGATGACACGTGGTGTTGAAATCACTTCACCCTTACCCTCAGCCTGCATTGCCGACAGTTCCAGCTCCAGGATCATACCCAATGGCAGTTTAGCGAGTGCCAGACCGATAGACCCGGCAGGGTTGTTAACGGGCAAGTTCACATTGAGCCTGTCAGCTTGCTCCAGATCTTCACCGTTAATAATCTGTGAAGTGCCATTCAGGTTTCCTGAAGTGGCATACTGGCCAAGACTATTCTCATCTGTCCCTGAAGTACCGAAGCGAACCCCTAACTCTTTGTTGAAATCGTTGTTGGCGATAACAATCCGCGATTCGATCAGAACCTGACGGACCGGCTTGTCCAGTTGCTCAATGACTTGGCGGATGTCGACCAGATTATCTGCCGTATCTCTTATCAACAGCGAGTTGGTGCGTTGATCAATGGTAATACTGCCCCTCGGTGATAGGAAGCCGCTCTGGCCGGTACTGCCGCCTTGCTTCCCTTCCGTTCTTAGCAATTGCGCCAGTTGATCCGCCTTGGCAAACCGGATTTCCACAATTTCAGTGTACAGTGGTTCGAGTTCAACCAGTTGTTTCTGCGCTTCCAATTCCTGTTTCTCACGCGCAGCGATTTCTGCAGCCGGCGCCACCATCATCACATTCCCGCTCTGCCGCATTGCCAGCCCTTTGGATTTTAGAATGATATCCAGCGCCTGATCCCATGGCACAT